>DATMXZ010000304.1:0-5574 GCA_035561235.1 Ignavibacteria bacterium | reverse complement strand
GGGCTAGAAAGCCAAAAATAATACAAAACCATATCGATGATTTTTTCCCTCGTTGCGAAGCCCCGGCGCGTTTGAATTTTACCCGGGGGCTTCGGGGCGTCCAGACTTGTCGGGCTTTCGTAACGCGAATAGGTCACGAATCAAGGGCTTCGTGACAATTTATTAGGAATTGCCTCTTTCAGCACGTATAACAGCAAGAACTTTTATGGCGAATTTGTCGTCTGAATTCGTTAAATTTAATTAGTTTTATATTCGGAGAGGTGGCTGAGTGGTTGAAAGCGGCGGTCTCGAAAACCGTTATGGGGGCAACTCCATCCAGGGTTCGAATCCCTGCTTCTCCGCGGTTCGGTCAAAATTCCTATCCTGAGTGTAACTGGGGGTATCAGGGATAGGATGGGAAATATATTTATCTGATTAATATTTCCTTTGGATTTCTCCGATCGGGAACAAATTTTTAGGGCACAGAATAATGAATTTGGATTAATTGTTTGTATTTTTTTCTAAATCTAAACTCATAAGTTCTATTTGATATGAAAGTATCCGGAAAATTATTCATTCTGTTCATTGCTGCGTTTCTCACGTCAATATTTCTTCTGCTTATACTAAGGTTTTACGATATCAAACAGCGAACCGTACTGCTTGAATCTCAGAAAACCAGTTACGAGTCCATCGTAAAAAATGTTCTGCAGTTGAAAAGCGAAAAGTACACATCCGCAGTCGACGATTATTCGGGCTGGGACGATATGGTTGAATATACAAAAACACGGTCCAAAGAATTTGCCGACGGTAACCTCAATACAGTTGTAAATACTTTTAAAGCAGACTACGTATGGGTGTATGACGATGGCGAGAACCTTCTGCATTATTCGAAAAATACCGAATCGAAAAACGTCTCTTCTTTAAAGAACTACGTTCAAATTAGTTCGATATTCAGCGAAAAGGGTATTACGAATTTCTTCATAATCATCGACAGCAGTATTGTGCAGGTGTTCGGCGGTACTATTGTTCCGACTTCCGATTACAAAACACACTACCACAAGGCTTCCGGTTATTATCTTCTTGGAAAAGTATGGAATAAGAATTATATCGAAGAAATTGAGCGCGTCACGGATTCAAAAATCAATTTCGTTCCGTTTAATGAGAATTCGGAATCAAAGGAAAATAAAACCGAAACAAGATTATCAAGAAACCTTTTTGATGAAAAGGGGAAAGAAATCTTAACCGTGTATTTCACGAAGTCGAATCAATATCTCCAGGATTTTGATGAAATATCGCTTTTCTCCCTTCTATTGTCCTCTGCGGTCTGGTTGATTGTTTTAATCGTTTTCATCGGCTTTTCGAGAAAATGGATAACGACTCCGCTGAACAGTATTGAAATGGCGTTGCTGAAGAATGAAAGCAGATTCCTGCTCACGACGAAGAATTCTAAGAACGAGTTCGGAGACATAGCCGTACTTATCGAAAAATATTTCGCGATGAACAAGGATTTAAGCGATGAGATTCAAAACAGGAAAATGGCGGAAGGAAAACTTCTTGAGAATAAAAAAGACCTTGCCGCGGTGTTGAACGCGATTAACGACACAATTGTAATGCTCGACGGTGATTTGAAGATTGTTTCCTGTAACGATTCATTTAAAAAATTCGCAAACAAATCCGATTCGGAATTATTCGGTAAACCGATTATTGATTTTATCTCGGAAGCACAAATGAAAATGCTCGATGAGAGAACCACTGCCTGCAAGGAAAACGGAAGCGAGATTACGTTTGAGCAAAAAACAGGAAGTGTATTCTGGAAGGTCTCGATATATCCGGTATTCGATGATTCAGGGAACGTAATTCGATTTGTGATATTCAACAGCGATATCTCAGAATTCAAAAAAACAGAGCAGGTATTGAGACACGCTGAAGAAAAAGCGAAAGAGATGAGCAAAATAAAATCGAGTTTCCTCGGAAATATGAGCCACGAACTCAGAACGCCGATGGTCGGTATTCTCGGATTTGCGGAAATTCTCGGAGAAAGGGTTACTGACCCTGAACAGAAACAAATGGCTGAAATGATTAATCAGAGCGGCAAGCGGTTAATGAAAACATTGGACATGATTCTCGATCTTACACGAATAGAAGCGGGCAAGTTTTCCGTGAATATTTCAAGAACAGAGATATCAAATATTGTCTTAGATGTTTATATGAATTTCAAACGGCAGGCATCTGCTAAAGGTCTTGCTATGGATTTTTCCAAATCCGAAAAATTCATCTGGGTTGATACGGACAGTACGTTGATTTGGCAGATTTTGAATAACCTGATTAGCAATGCGGTCAAATATACTTTGAAGGGCAAGGTCTCAGTCGCGGTAAATACCGAAGTTACCGAGGGGAACAAACAGGCTGTAATAACTGTAAGCGATACAGGTATCGGTATTCCCGAAGAGTCTCTAATGCTCATCTTTGAAGAGTTCAGACAGGTCAGTGAAGGGTTTTCCAGAAAATTCGAGGGAACCGGTCTGGGTTTGACAATAACAAAGAAGTATGTTGAGAAACTCGGCGGCACCATATCTGTCGAAAGCATCAGCGGCAAGGGTACTACATTTAAGGTGAGGTTCCCCCTTGCCGAAGGAAATATTTCCCGGTCGGATATAAAAACAGATATAAAAGACGAATCATTTGATGCAGCAGGGGAAAAGCCCCGGATTCTCTGTGTTGATGATGATTCAATGACGAAAGACTTTGTCGATGCAATCCTGAACAAGGATTATAATATTGATTTTACGGATAACGGAATTAATGCTGTAGAACTTGCCGGCGAGAATAAATACGATTTAATATTGATGGATATTAATCTCGGGAGCGGGATGAACGGAATGGAGGTCACTCAGGAAATAAGAAAAATACGGGGGTACTTGAAAGTTCCCGTTATAGCGATGACGGCGTTCGCGATGAACGGCGACGACGAAGAGTTCATGAATGCAGGTCTTGACGCTTATATATCTAAACCGTTTGAAATAAAAAGTTTTAAGAGCCTCATACGTTCGCAATTGGAAAAAAATAATCAGTGATTTTTCGGGCATTTGCATCTCGCGCTTTTTCCTAATTATCCAGCGGAAAAAGTCTAAGTTGATAACGAATATTAAGGGCAGGAAGGATATATCTCCTTCCCGCCTTTTTGATTGTTATTGCTTAATCTTCATCTTATTTTCACACATTACCGAACTTGTACCAGAATTTTTATGCTCAATCAGATTTTATATTATTTCCTTTGGTCGTTCGCCGGAGCCGCTTTATTCGCTCTCTATGATTATATAGGATATAATATAAGTCTCAAGAAAAACTGGGTTGACATCAAGTTTATTAATCCATACCGGATTTCGCAGTCTCTCGTTCAGATTATAATATCTTTGATGCTGTTAATATTTATCGGCTGGCAGTCGATGGTTGGCTTTAATATTATCTGGTGGTTTTGGGGCTGTGATATACTCTTTTATTTCTATTGCGCGTCCCTGAATATTTTCAATGACAGGGGAAATTTTACGAAGCAGGTTATGGGAAACCTTACTACCTGGGCGTGGTGGACGCCTTACGGATTATTGTTCGCTAAAAAAGGCGCGCCCGTCAGGTGGCAGAAACTGATATCGCAGGCAATATTGGGGTTGATTATTACCGCCGTAATATGCGCGCTGTAATATCAAATGCTTGTTCATAATCCGCGATTGAATTCATCGGATTTAATGAACGCGAATTATTTCGTCGAATCTTTGTCCGACTTCTTGTCCCGTTTATCGCAATCGCGGCATATAATTCTCTCGTTCTCGCGCGCTTTCTTTCGTGTGACTTCAAGCACTTCCTGACCGCAGTTTTTTAACCGTGAGCAATTTCTGTCAGTGTGGTACGTCTTTGCCGAATTGCTCGTGCAAACGTAAACATACTGGCTGTCCTCGGGGTTCACAGGCTCGTTTTTCGAGCAGGCCGTAAATACTGCCGGGACGGCGATAAAAAATATTAGAATGAGTTTTTTCATTTGTCAAAACCAACTTTTTTTCTTCCTTGTGCTTCCGCCTATGCCGAGAACGCCCAGAAGTCCTCTGGTCAACTCTCTCGCAACGGTTCTGCCGACCTGTCTTGCCGCGGTACTTTTAAGGACTTTTTCAACGGCTGACGGCTCCTCCTTTGTCTTTTTTACTTCTTCGCTTTTTTGCTCATCGGCTTCCTTCTCTGATTCCTCGAGTTTCTTTTTTAGGATTTCAAACGCGCTGTCCCTGTCGATTTCCTCGTCGTATTTTTCCGCGAGTTTTGACTTACCGACTATCGTATCTATCTCTTCCGGTTTGAGTATGTCCATTCTTGAATAGGGTGCCCTTACGAGTGTTGCCGACAAAGGCGCGGGATTGCCTTTTTCATTAAGCACCGATATTGCCGCTTCGCCTGTACCCAGCGAAGTAAGCATATCCTCCGTTTTATAAAAATCCGACATCGGATAATTCTCGGCTAAAAGTTTTATCTGCTTCCTGTCTTTTGCAGTGAACGCTCTCAATGCGTGCTGTATCTTCAAGCCAAGTTGAGCCAGAACCGCTTCGGGAATGTCCACGGGATTCTGAGTGCAGAAGAAAATTCCGACTCCTTTTGAGCGGATAAGTTTTATTATCGCTTCAATCTGGTCGAGAAGTTCTTTAGTGGCTTCGCTGAAAATCAGATGCGCTTCGTCTATGAACATTACAAGTTTCGGCTGGTCGAGGTCACCCGCTTCGGGGAAAGTGTTGTAAATTTCGACCAGAAGGCACAGTAAAAACGTGGAAAATAATTTCGGCCTGCTTTGAATATCCGTAAGACGAATGATTGAAACCACGCCTCTTCCTTTATCATCGGTCCTCATCAGATCTTCGACTTCGAAAGATTTTTCGCCGAAGAAAACATCCGCTCCCTGTTGTTCGAGTTCGATTACTTTCCTTAATATCGTGCCTACGGATGTTGTGGCAATGTTTCCGTAAGACTTCTGAAGTTCCGATTTTCCCTCGTTGCTTATGTATTGAAGCATCTTAATCATATCTTTCAGGTCAAGAAGCGGCAGTTTGTTGTCGTCGCAGTACTTGAATATCATAGCCATCACTCCGGTCTGAGCGTCGTTCAATCCCAGCATTTTTGAAAATAAAACGGGTCCGAATTCGGATACGGTTGCGCGGAGCCTTGCCCCTTTTTCGCTCGATATTGTAAGGAACTCGACAGGAAATCCTGACGGCTCAAACGGAATGCCGATTTTATTCATTCTGTCGGTAATCTTATCGTTCACGGTACCGGGCATCGCGATTCCGCTGAAGTCACCTTTAATGTCCATTACGAAAGAAGGAATGCTTTTAAGAGAAAATCCTTCCGCGAGGATTTGCAGCGTCTTTGTTTTTCCTGTTCCCGTCGCGCCGGCTATTAATCCGTGTCTGTTGAGGGTTTTCAAAGGAAGTTTTATCTGCACTCCCTGTAATGCCTCTCCGTCAAGGATGGCGGTGCCGAGAACTATGCTTTCACCTTTGAAATTGTAACCTTCGTTAATATGAGCGGTGAATTTTTCTTTGTCTGACATGGTTATTAAAT
>DATMXZ010000303.1:0-2695 GCA_035561235.1 Ignavibacteria bacterium | reverse complement strand
GTATAAATTAAATGAACATTTCCTTATGGGAGTGAATCACAGTAAGACAGAATCCGCATCCGCGAAAGAAAGTATAAGATTCACAGGCTTCAGCGAATTTATTATATTTGACAGGGTATTCTGCTTTCCGCTGAAACCAGTTTTATTAGTTTTACTTTTCCTCTCTACGCTGCACGCCGCAAAAGTATATTCACAGGAAACAGACACTACACAATACAAGACACCCATAATCGAAGTTGACGAGTTCGGGGGATTGGTTAAGGTGGTTCCGATAACATTGGAGACTGTAAAAAGGGATGTTATCAGGAGGAGATACGTGATGCAGAGTCTTCCCGTATTTTTAAACGGTAGTACGAGCATCAACGCGTATTCGGAATCGGGTTCGCTAATCGGGTATTCTTATTTTACGATAAGGGGATTTGACCAGAGAAGAATATCCATAATGATAAACGGCATACCGCAAAACGACGCGGAGGAGCATCAGGTTTACTGGAACGAACTATCCGACATAACGTCATCGCTGGAAAACATTCAGGTGCAGAGAGGAATGAGCACGGCGCTTTACGGCTCATCGGAAATCGGCGGTGTAATAAACCTTCAGACAATCGATTATTTCAAGAACAGATTTTTAAACCTGAGCGGAGGTTATGGCGCGTATAATTCAAGGAGATACGCTCTGGAGTACTCATCGGGACTCACGAAGAGCGGTTTCGGAGTTTACGGGAAATTGTCGCGAACCACTGCTGACGGATACAGGAATCAGTCCTGGGCGGACCAATGGTCGTATTTCTTCAGCGCGGGAAAACTGCTCGGAAAAAATTCGGTCATTAAACTGAACGCTTACGGCTCCCCTGTCAGGAATCACCTGACTTATTACGGGATTTCGAAGTATTATCTTGCGGGAAAAATCACGGGAGATAAGTATTATGACAGAAGATACAATCCTCTCGCGAATCCTGATGAAACGGATGAATATTTCCAGCCCCATTTCGAATTGATGTTTAATCTTCAGGCATCGAAAAACGTATTCATCTCAAATACATTTAATTATATCAGGCGGGACGGAAATTACGTTCAATACTACCTTACGAGCAGAGGATTTGATTTTTCCGATTTCAGACTGAAATATTTCTACACTCAGGATACCGTGTCGTATAAGCCGAATTGCTACAAAAGGAACTGGGCAGGTAAAATCGAATACGAAACAGGCAAGGGTTACAGGGTTATTCAAAGCGACATTAAAGCCAAGTCAGTAACGGACGGTAACGATTTCGGATGGTATCCCAGAATTCATTACAAGCATTTTAACGATATCGGAAATCTTGTAATCGGAGGAGAATTCAGGCATCATAATTCCGAACATTCGGGTGAAATCATACAGGCGGACGTGCTTCCTCCGGGAACTCCCGATAATTTCAGATATTATTTTTACAACGGAAAGAAGAATACGTATTCTGTTTACATAAACGAGTTCACGAATATTGAGAAAAAACTTTCGGGAATGGTTGGTATTCAACTGACGAAGCACAGATATTCGATAGACAATAACATATCACCGTATAATTTCAGCGTTGACTACGAGTTGTTGAACTACAGAATTGGATTGAACTATAATTTCAACGATAATTTCCGCGGATTTGCCAACGTATCGACGGCAAGACGCGAGCCCCGATTGAGCGAGATTTACGACGGCTCATACGTCAAATCAGCGCCGAATTTTCAGATAATTGATACAGTAAACGGAATCTATGCGAATCCTTTAATTGATTACGAGGAATTGAAGGATTTTGAATTGGGGTTCGGATACAGCGGAAATTATTTGAGAGCCAATGTGAACTTTTACTGGATGAATTACAGGAACGAAATTGTAGGTAACGGGCGTTTGAATAATTTCGGAAATCCAATAACATCAAACGCGGGAGAATCGGTGCACCGCGGCGTGGAGTTGGAATTCGAGTACGATATACTTTCGCATATTCACCGAACGACACCGGAACAAAACCGTGCTTTGACATTGAACGGAAATCTCACCTGGTCGGAAAATTATTACAAGACATATATCGCGCAGGAAGGAATTGACGAACTTGGCAACATCATATACGGCGCCGATTATTCAGGTAACAAGATTCTGCTTAACCCGCAAATCATAACCAACCTCTCTCTAAATTTTACATACGGCAGAGGTCTTAACGCGTACGTAACGATGCAATATGTCGGGAAGCAGTATCTCGACAACACCGAGAACGAAAAGAAGAATCCGGAAGCAAAGCAAATCTGGAGTTACATAGACAAAATCATCAAGCCCTATATTGTATTTAACGCGGGTGTTACACTTGACGTTGTTTCATTTTTCACATCATATAAACTTAGCAGGTTCCTGAAATCATTAGAGGCGTCGGTAAGATTAAGCAACATATTCAATTCACTTTACGAGCCTTCGGGCGGTATTGATTTCAACGGCGCGCCCGTCTGGATACCCTCTGCGGAAAGAAACATCTTTTTCAATTTAAAAGCGGTGTTTTAATCGGAGCGAATTGTATTATGTGGCAGGATTGTGCGAATGAATTGCATCTGACCGGAAGGCAGGCACAATTAAGGCCTCTAGAACTTAACAATGTCATTAACTATTTAAGATTTACTACTGATTAAACTCTTTGTTATATGCGACTATCTGAGGAAAGTCATAGTTACGTTT
>DATMXZ010000302.1:0-3076 GCA_035561235.1 Ignavibacteria bacterium | reverse complement strand
AATTAAGAAAAGTATTCCTGAGTGATATGCTTTTTCCCGCGCTTGTATGATTTCACGATGCGCTTAAAAACTTTCCGGCAAGTCTTCAAGAAATGATAAAAAGTATTTTTTCCATAAATCAGTTTTCTTCCGGGCAAAGATGAGCGTTTTACTCTTCGTTTCCCGACGGGACAGTTACGAATATTTTCGTGCCCTTATCCGTTTCGCTCTTGATTGATATGCCGCCTCCGTTCTTCTCGAGCAGGTCCTTGCATATCGGCAGACCGAGACCCGTGCTCAATTCCCCTTCCGTTCCCTTCCTCTTCGTTTTCTCCGCGATGTTAAATACTTTTTGTATCGTTTCCTCGTCCATCCCGATTCCGCTGTCTTCGAAGCATATTTCCGAATATCCGTCGTCCGAACCGCTGAAAAACACACGTATGCTGCCGCCTCTTTTCGTAAACTTTATCGCGTTTGATATCAGATTCCGGACAACCGTTTCGAACATGCTCCTGTCAACATAAACCGTCCTGTCATCGGGTATCGATAAGTCGATTTTGATTTCCTTGCGTTCGGAATTCTCCTTCATTACCTCGATGCTGTTCTTCACGATGCCTCTTAGATTAATCGTTTCTTTCCTGACTGTCTTAAGATTCCGCTGGCTCATCGACCACTCAAGCAGATTGTTCAGGAGGTTGAAAAGATTCGACGCCTCGGAATTTATCTTCAGCAGATATTGCCTTATTTCCTGAAGCGTCATGTTGTAAATGTTTTCCGACATTATTTCCGTTATGCCGAGAAACGCCGTGAACGGGCTCCGCAGGTCGTGGGCGATTATCGAGAAGAACCTGTCCTTCTCTTCGTTCATTTTTCGCAGTTTGTTTTCGCTTATTTTCAGTTCCTCCTGCGATAACTTTTTTTCCGTAAGGTCCCAGGCGAGATCCGCAAGTTGCGATACTGCCGTCACGTCGTATTCGTCGTAATTGATTTCCTTGTTTCCGACACCGAGTATCGCTACGACCTTGCCGCCGCGCGTTACCGGCGCTGTCACCATGCGCGTCAGCGGCGAGTGCCCTTCGGGCAGACCTTTCAGGTCAGTCTGCCTGTCGAACTCATTATAAATTTTGACCTCTTTTTCCCTCGCGCAATCCGCCCAGATTCCCGCTTCCTCTATCGGATAATGCTTTTCCTGCGAGTCCGCGCGGCAGTAAAATTCCTTCGTTTTCGTCGACCATTGCTGGGAAGTTACGATGCCTTCGTCTTCATTAACGAAATGGAAGAATCCGATGCGGCTGTCCGTGATTCTTTCCGCTTCGTCTATAGTCCTTTGAAGCAGTTCTTTTACCTGCATCCCTTCGGAGTTCTCGATAATCTCAAGACGCGACCTGAAAAGTTCCTGTATCTGCACCCTCGCCGTTATGTCAGCCGCCAGACTCAGCGTCGCTGGAATTCCGTTGTAGTCTATCCTGACAGCGTTCACCAGCAATGTTCTTTTGACCCTGTCCTTTGTTACAATAGATATCGTGTACGAGTCGCTTTCAATTTCACCGCTTAACAATTTGAGATGACGCGCGTAGATATTATCCACTTCGAACTCGTTCACGATATCCGTAATTTCAGTCCCTATCAGTTCCGATTGCGTGTATCCCGAAATCTTCTCCGACATCCTGTTGGCGAACACGATTTTCCTGTTCTGTATGACGTATATCGCCTCATTCGCGTTGTTTACAAGCAGTTTGAAATTTTCTTCGCTTCTTTTGAGTTCATCAAGGTATTTCTTCTGTTCGGTTATGTTAGTGAAAGAGACTGCGACTGCGTAAGGCAGGTCATCACCTTTTCTGAACAGCGGGCTCGTATTTATCGTAATCCAGAAGAATTTGTCATTAACCGTATTCCTTACCAGCATATTTGCGCCTCTGCAGGGCTTCCCTGTTTTAAAAGTAACCATCGACGGATGCTCTTCGGGAGGATACGGGGAGCCGTCTTCGTAATAACAATCCCAGACGCCTTCGAGCGCATCAATGCCCACAACTTCGCTTTCCTTCAGACCGAAGACTTTTTCCGCGCACTTGTTCCACGTCAGTATTTTTCCCGTCCTGGACTGAAGCACGATTCCGTTATCACTCAAATCGACGACAGTCTTGTACAGGTTATTGCCCTCTTCAAGAAGCGTCTCTATGTTCTTTTTATCCGTGATGTCTTGTATCTGAGCGACAATGTGCTTCGGCTTCCCTTCGGAATCCCTTATTACCGAAATCGAAATATTCGCCCAGATTATGTGCCCGTCCTTGTGAATGTATCTTTTTTCCTGTGTCCCGAAATCCGCCTTTCCCGCTTCAAGACCTCCGACCAGTTCCAGACCCTTCCCGATATCGTCGGGATGCGTTATGTCCGCGAAGGTTTTTCCTCTTAATTCCTCATCCGTATATCCTAAAATTTTGGTGAAAGCGGGGTTTACCTCTATAAACTTTTTATTCTTGTCAACTATCGCTTTTCCTGTCGCCGAGTACTTAAAAATGTTTTTTAATATTTCCTCCGGCTCGCTTTTATACTCATTCGAGTGCCTTTCGGATGACAGGTCAAATATTATTGAACAAATAATTTTCCTCCCGCCGCTTTCACAGCGAAAAGAAAAAACATCAACATCGCTGAAACTTCCGTCCGCTTTCCGCTGTATGTTCCTGTAATAACCGGGAAAATCCGACCCCGCGTTTCTTTCCGTATCGGTTACGGCTCCCGATTCGAGAGTATTTAAATCCCGAATTGTCATCCCCGTCAGGATTTTTTCTTCGTAACCGTAGAATTTCAAAGACGCGGAGTTCGCGCGGATAATTTTTCCGCCTCCCTCCTCCGTCAGAAGCATTATTTCGCGGTGATTATCAAAAATTTTCAGGAAATTTTCATCGGCGGGTATCATAAAAAAATAATTTAAACGTTTCGTTCGAAAATATTACTATCAGGACTGTTGTAAGTATTGATTGTGCGAACGAACTGACGAATGCATTTATTGATAAAGACATCCTTTGCATGATGCAATAATAAATTGTTTATCTCCAAATGACCCTTTTTTCAGACAGAAAATAGATGCAGTTACAGG
>DATMXZ010000301.1:0-5553 GCA_035561235.1 Ignavibacteria bacterium | reverse complement strand
ACATTTCCTCACTCTTTATTTTCCTTTTTGTATTACTCGCAGCAAACAATTCCTTTTCACAGCAGATTGAATACAAAGGAAACTGGGGTCCGAACGGACTCACGATGACCAATCAAAAATCCACAGGAGTCGAGATAAATTTTTCGGTATCAAAACTTTATCTTGAAGATGTGGAAGTTGACGGTATTAACCTCAAAGCCGCAAAGATTGAAGGCGTTTTTCTTCCGAACGATGCCGGCAAACCCGACCTCGCCGGAACAGGAAGATACATCGCGATTCCAAAAGGCTCGTACGCGACTTACAAAATCGTATCCTACAGAACGGAAGTGATTAAAAACGTGGATATCGCTCCCGCTCCTGTTCTCCCGAAAGATGACGACCCGAGACCTTTGAAATACGTGAAAGATAAAAGCGTATATGAAAAAGGCGGCCTGTATCCTCAGTCGCCCGTTATGATGTCCGAACCCCAGCAGATAAGGGGAGTTGACGTTGTTATGCTCGGCATAACCCCGTTCCAGTATAATCCGGTAACGAGAGAACTGATTGTGTACAAGGACATAAAGGTTCAGGTCGATTTCATCGGCGGCAACGGAACGTTCGGTGATCCCGCGTACAGAAGCAGATGGTTCGAACCGATAATCAGCGACGCGATATTGAACTACTCGTCGCTTCCGGTAATAGATTTTTCCGCAAGAGACAGGGATATTATGCTTGCTTACGGTTACGAATACGTAATCATTATTCCTGACGGCGCGGATTTCGCGCCCTGGGCGGATACACTGAAGAAATTCAGGACAGCGCAGGGAATCAAGACAGGCGTTTTTAAACTCTCGCAAATAGGCGGAAACAACGTCGAGACTATTAAAGCCTGGGTGCAGAATGCTTACAATAACTGGGTGGTAAAACCCGTTGCGGTCTGCCTTATGGCTGACTACAGCACTGACGCGTCGGGAATGACTGGTATTATTTCCAAATTGCAGCCTGACTCGGGCTATCCTAGTTTCGCCTCCGATAACTATTACGCGGATGTCAACAATGACGAAATGCCCGAAATAGTTTTCTCGAGAATAATAGGCAACAACACAACAGAGTTGCAGACATTAATCACGAAGAATATAAATTACGAAAGGAATCCCCCGACACAGCCGTCGTATTACAGCAATCCCATAACTGCTTTAGGCTGGCAGACAACAAGGTGGTTCCAGATTTGTTCGGAAGTGCTTGGCGGTTTCTTCAAGCACTCGCTCGGCAAGACGCCCGTGAGAATTAATAAAGTATATTCAGGTACACCGGGAACGCAGTGGTCGACTGCGACGAACACCGCGACTGTCGTGAATTATTTCGGAACTACGGGACTCGGATATATCCCGATGACACCCGATTCGCTCGGAAACTTCGATGGCGGTACGGCAACAATGGTAAACAACGCGATTAACAGCGGCTCGTTCATCCTCCAGCACCGTGACCACGGAATGTACACGGGATGGGGAGAACCCTCTTACTCGACTTCAAATATTAATAGTCTGACGAATACAAACCTGACATTCGTTTATTCGATTAACTGCCAGACAGGCGCGTATCACAATCCTACGGGATGCCCTTCGAACGGAAGTTTTGTCGAGGTGTTTTACAGGTATAAATATAACGGTCAGAACGCGGGCGCGCTTGGAATGGTCTGCCCCGCGGAAGTTTCATACTCGTTCGTAAACGATACGTACTGCTGGGGAATGTATGACAATATGTGGCCGAACTTCATGCCCGCGTACGGTACGACTCCCGCTTCAAGGGATTTAAAACCCGCTTTCGGAATGGCGGCTGGCAAGTATTTCCTTCAGCAATCATCCTGGCCGTATAATACAAGCGATAAACTCGTTACGTATAGGCTGTTCCATATGCACGGGGACGCGTTCCTTAATTTATATTCCGAAGTTCCGCAGAATATGGCGATAAACCACGCGAACCAGATTGCCTACACGGCGACAAGTTTCAACGTCAACGCCAACACAGGCTCTTTCATCGCAATAACGAAAGATACTACAATCCTCGGCACTGCCACGGGCACCGGCTCGACGATAGCCGTTCCTATCACAGGTACGCTGAACATCGGTGACGTAATCAAAGTCGTAATAACCAAGCAGAACTATTACCGTTACGAAGGTAATGTGAACGTAGTTCTTGCAACGGGATTAGCGGGAAATGAAAACGGACTGCCGAAAGAATTTTCGCTCGGTCAGAACTATCCGAATCCTTTCAATCCCGTGACTAAGATTTCATATTCGATTCCGAAAAGCAGTTTCGTTACGATACAGGTGTTCGACATTCTCGGCAGGGAAGTAGCCACACTCGTAAACGATATGAGACAGCCCGGATATTATTCCGTGGATTTTGACGGTAGCAGCCTTTCAAGCGGCGCTTATACATATAAGATTACCGCAGGCACCTTCACTGACGTTAAGAGATTCATGCTTATCAAGTAAGGAGAAACATTACTAAATATTGTATGAAAGGCTTTCCGTATGGAAAGCCTTTTTTGTTGAATAGCATTGGGCTATATTTCACAATTAATCATAAGGGATGAGGCGGAACAATAACAGGAATGCTTTTACGGCAAAAGTTTTCTTTTTAACGAAAACATTATTTTTAATTTTCTTTTTTTCTTTAAGCATCAATACACTGAATTCTTATGCGCAGTTTCCCGATAAGAAGTCAGACAAAGAATCTCCGAACGCGCTGTTCAAACTGAAACTTCAGGGAATAATGACTTCTAATGAAACCAGCACTGCATACTATACTTACGGGTACGGTATTACTCCTCACGTTCAGTACAAAATGGGGTCTGTCGTTTCATTATATACCGAAATGACGGTTTCAAGATTGAAGTACGTCGTCAAGGAAAACACGAACTCCAGTTCTCAAACGCTTTCCGAAAGCATGAAATATTCGTTCCTGATATCCGTCGGTACGAAGATATATCCTTTCGGCAGCGACGCGCCGGGTTACGCTAAATTGGGATTCGGTCTGTTAAGCAGAACGGCGTCAAAGAATTACGGGGAATCGATAAAAATCCCGCCGGTCATAAAATTTGGAATCGGATACGAAATTCCGCTCTCAAAAATATTCAGCGTTTTCCCTGAATTTGAGACGAATATTATCGGAAAAAGCGCGGATTTCTCGTTAGGAGCGGGCGTTACGTATATACAATGACTTTTAAATATTCCCACGAAATCAATATATTCACCCATCTATTTATTCAAGTCACCGATAATTTCCATTTAAAATTTCACTGAAATTGATTATTTTGAATGTCCATTCAAATTAAATAGATAGTCATGTCAGTTATGAAGAAGATATGGGATAAGGCTCGTTCTGTCAGGAAAACGATTGCTCTTCCCGAAGGCTGCGAAAAAAGAAATTTACTCGCCGCGGAAAAAATTACAAAGGAAAAACTCGCAGATGTGATTTTGCTTGGCAACGAAAATAAAATTCGTGATGAAGCAAAAAAACACGGTGCGGATATTTCCGGTATCAAAATTATTAATCCTGAAACTTCGGATAAACACGAAGAATATTCGAAGAAATTCTTTGAAATGAGAAAGTCGAAAGGCGTGACTTACGAAGAAGCGCTTGAGACAATGAAAGACACAATTTATTACGCCACGATGATGGTTAAGACCGGCGATGCGGACGGGCTCGTGTCGGGCGCGATTCACTCGACCGGCGATTTGTTGAGACCGGGTTTTCAGATTATAAAGACTTCGCCCGGAATTTCTATAGTATCGAGTTGTTTCGTTATGGAAGTACCCGATTGCTCGTTCGGCGATGATGGCACGATTGTATTTGCTGACTGCGCCATAAATCCGAATCCAAACGCGGAAGAACTCGCGTCGATAGCGATATCAACGGCTGCCACCGCAAAATCGCTTCTGAGCATCGAACCCAAAGTCGCGATGCTCTCGTTCTCAACTCACGGCTCGGCAAAACACGAGTTCGTTGACAAGGTCGTAGAAGCAACGAGAATCGCGAAAGAAAAGATGCCTGAACTGCTCATCGACGGCGACCTGCAGTTAGACGCGGCGCTCGTTCCCGAGGTTGGAATGATGAAAGCAAAGAAAAGCCCCGTCGCGGGTAAAGCGAATGTTATAATTTTTCCCGATTTGCAGTCGGGCAATATCGGATACAAACTCGTTCAGCGTCTCGCTAAAGCGAATACAATCGGACCCATTAGTCAGGGCTTCGCTCTGCCGATTAATGACCTTTCACGCGGCTGTACCGTGGACGAAATTGTCGACGTAGTCGCGATTACCGCCGTACAGGCAATTGGATAAAATTTTAAAAAAATAAATAATGAAAATATTCGTAGTAAATACAGGAAGTTCATCACTGAAATATCAGTTGATTGATATGGAAGGGGAAAAAGTCATCTCCAAAGGTCTCGTCGAAAGAATAGGCGCCGAAGGTTCATCAATGACTTTTTACGTAAGAGGGGAAAAGAAAAAAATTGAAAAGACAATTCTAAATCATACCGATGCAATAAAACTCGTTTTTGATGTGCTTAAAGAGGAGAACGTCCTGAAGGACGTTTCGGAAATCGATGCCGTGGGACATAGAGTGGTTCACGCGGGTGAAAAATATTCGGGCTCGGTGCTTATAACGGAAGACGTTGTGAAGGCGCTCGACGAATGTTCGTTCTTTGCGCCGCTTCATAACCCGCCGAACATTAAAGGAATCAGGGCTTGTCAGGAAGTGCTTCCGAACGTTCCGATGGTCGGAGTTTTTGATACGGCTTTCCATCAGACAATGCCGGATTATTGTTATATGTACGCTCTGCCGTACGAACTTTACGAGAAGTACAGAGTACGCAGGTACGGTTTCCACGGTACGTCTCATAGATACGTGTCGCAGGTGGCGATTGAACTGCTCGGCAAGAAGGAATCGAAAATTGTATCTTGCCATCTTGGAAACGGAGCAAGCGTTTGCGCGATTCTGAACGGCAAGAGCATCGATACGAGCATGGGACATACTCCTACAGGCGGACTTATTATGGGTACGAGGTGCGGAGACGTTGACCCGGCGTTAATACCTATACTCGAGAACGTGGAAGGCTTGTCCGCTAAGCAGATAGATGACGTGATGAACAAAAAATCAGGGATGCTCGGTGTGTCGGGTATAAGCAATGATTTCCGCGACCTTGAAAACGCTTTTCACGAAGGTAACAGAAGGGCAAAACTCGCTCTCGAGATGTTCGATTACCGTCTGAAAAAATTCATCGGCGCTTACGCTATCGTAATGGGCGGTCTCGACGCGCTTGTCTTTACCGCGGGAATCGGTGAGAACGATTATGAAACGAGATATGAAGCCTGTAAGGGACTCGAATTCATGGGCCTTTATCTTGATGTCGAAAAGAACAAGACAGTGAGAGGCGAACTCGCCGAAATATCATTGCCTTCTTCAAAGGTAAAAGTATATGTTATTCCGACTAATGAAGAACTTATGATTGCAAGAGATACACTCGAAATAATAAAAAGCAAACAGCACGTAAACGCATAATTATTT
>DATMXZ010000300.1:0-13044 GCA_035561235.1 Ignavibacteria bacterium | reverse complement strand
GATAATTCCTGTATCCGAATCCGGATATTCGGTTAAAAATCCGGGAATTTTTATAACAAGTATAAAATAAGAGAAGTAGAATAATATATCCATGACAACTTTTGTCAATCAGACACAGCGGATTGATCCGCATATTTGCAGAGAAGGCATTACCTTCAGGGGTGTAACAGGACGAAACAGAGAACCTTTACTTGAGGACAATCATTTTTCTCATGCTTGAATTTCTACCTGAAATCAGTTTATAGAAATAAATCCCAGCGGAGAGATTTCCTGCATCAAACTTAACGGAGTGAAACCCGCCATTCATCACACCATTAACGGGCTCCGCTACTTCCCTTCCGAGGGCGTCGTAAATTTTCAGCGACACGAATCCCCGCTCGGGAACGGAGAAAGAGATCACCGTGGAAGGATTAAAAGGATTCGGATAATTCTGATTGAGTTCAAAACCTGAGACGCCGCTCACGGGATTTTTTATACCAGTCAGACCGCCGGCGTTAAGTGTTTTGAACGCTTTGCCATACTGTCCGACAATCCACCCGTAAACGGATGAGATAAATCTGACTTTCGTCAGTCTTCCCGAATGAACAACTCCGGTTTCGTTGAGCCAGTCAGAGCCGCCGTTTGTCGTGTAATAACAGGATACTGAATTTTGCCTGTCGCCCGCAGTCCATCCCGTTTGAGAATTGATGAATCTGATTGAATACAGGCCGGGACCGCTTTCAGTCTCGTGCTGCACTTCCCAATTCGCGCCTCCGTTCGTAGTTCGGGCGATATAATGTCTGTACCCTGAGACCCATCCTGTATTCTGATTCACGAAAAAAACGTCGTATAAAATACGAAAACCAGTTGTTGATAATTGAAGCGTCCAGTTAACTCCGCCGTTCGTGGTCTTATGCAATTCGGAATTTCCGCCTCCGAGATATTTTGTCGACCACCCGGTCAGGCTGTTAAGGAAATATATATTACCGTCCGCGGGAGCGGATGAAGTCGTCCACGTCGCGCCCGAGTTTGTAGTAACCGAGAACTTGTTATAACCCGAAGCAAATCCGTTCATTGAGTCAAGGAACTGAATGTTCATTACCGGATATCCGATAAAATACTTATGGTACCAGGTGAAGCCGCCGTCAGAAGTTTTATAGACGGTATCGTTTGATGAAGCAAGGAAACCTGTCAGATTATTAATAAACTCGACGGAGTTCAGGTTATGCTGAGTGCCTTCGAAAGAGAGGTCAATCCAGGTGACGCCGCCGTCGGTTGTTTTTTGCAATCTGTTGCCGTAACCGCAAACATATCCAGTCTGGCTTGAGAGGAAACTTGCTCCAAAGATGTCAGAGCCTTCAGTAACATTAATGGGCTGCCACTGCGCACCCGCGGTTTTGAACGCCGCAAGCAAAAGGACAAGTAAAAGGATTCTCATTGTTGTTTTTCATTTTAAACTATTAAACCCTTTCCAGCGTTAAATAGTTCTTTTCTTAACAGGGGCAACGAAGTAAATCCAATTCTCCATTTAGAGTCTGTTATAACCCGGTCGCGGTTTTTATATCACGATTCCGTTCCGAATCGAGATATTTATTAAGACCGGAGAACATAACAGTCATAGTTCTGGAGTGTATCGCCGAAAAGTCAATAAAATTCGAAAGGAATTCGGGAATGAAACCGTGAGGAACGAGGTCGAGATTGTAATGCAGGCAGCAGGAATCTTCGCCGGTTTTGTCAATCAGCCACACCGCGGAGCCTCGCAAGACGCCGCCGTAATAATTGACCATCACTTCCTTATCCGCAACAAACGATACTATTTCGCATTTGAATCTTCCGCCAGACGAACGTATTTCAACTTTGGAGCCCAAAATATTTTCGTTACGGCAAATCACTTTTATTTTAACGTCTTCGGGCCACCATAATTCATACGCGCCGACATCCGAGACGGCGGCGAAAACATTCTTTGCGTCGTGTTCAAGTTCGCAGGTATCCCTGCATACAATTTTCCGCATACAATTTTCTTTCTAAATATATACAGGCATTTATTTTAGGAGGAAAGTTACTTTCACTTTCGCAGTAACGGTGACCATTCCTCTGCTGAACGTCGGGCCCGAATCGCCTTCAGTTCTTTCGCCCGGCGTATATACATTATTCATTGTATTCGAGAAATATGAATACACCGGTTCTTCCGAAATCATCAGCGGGTCGCCTATTTCCTTCCCGAAGACAGCCGCCATCATTTCGGCTTTTTCTTTCGCGGCTATAAGGGCGTTAATTCTCGCCTGCTTTCTCGTTTCGATTTCATTCGAGGCTGACAGGTTAGTGCTGTTTATGTAAACGTTGTCGAAAGACACGAAATAATCAGCAAATTTCTGATACAGGTTAATATCGTTTACGCTGAACCAGATGTAATTGGTTACCGTGTACTTCTTTACTTTCGAGTCATAATAAGTATAGTTCTTATTGACTCTCAAGCCGCTCGTTGAAATCTTTTCTCTTTTCACGCCCTGCGATTTAAGGAACTCGAGGATTCTTTCGACAGAAGATTCGTTATTGTTAACCGCGGATTTAAGGTTGTCGTAATCGTCCTGCACGCGAATGTCCCAGTTCATAATATCAGGCTGGACTTCGATGGTAGCGCTGCCCGTCACCTCAACCACTTTTTGTTTATCCTGAGAATACAGAGTCGAACAAACGAGAAAAGACAGAATTAAAAAAAGGATTTTTTTCATAGCCTATGTTTTGAATTAATAAATGATTTATATAAGCCGGTTTCAAAATTCAAGATAGGAAATTCCGATTACAGAAAAAATGCGTGAAAAGGACAGAGACAGGAAATAGTTTTTGAGCAACTCTTCTATTCTTTTTTTCCGAACCGAAACGAAATAAAGATGCCTATTGCCGCGATGATACTGATGACAAGGATGCCGTATTCGGCTGTCAGGTCGGGCTCGTCGTTATAAATAATATCGTGCAGAGCCAGAAAATCCAGAATCACGAGTATCAGTACGGATATTACCGCCAGAGTTATTTTCATACTTTCAAAATATATCATTAAAACTAAACCAACAATGGATTTCACGGCATATAATACACGAATATTCTCAGTCAAATACAATTTAAAGGAGGCGATATTTCCGCACATCCTATTGAAGTTACTTCACCAGCAGCATCTTCATCGTTTTCGAGAAACCGGACGTTTCAATTTTATAGAAATAAATTCCGCTTGAGAGCGCGGACGCATTGAAGTCAACAATATAATTCCCAGCAGGTTTACTTTCATTAACGAGCGTACTCACTTCTTTTCCGAGAATATCATAGACCTTCAAGGTGACGAAGCCATTTTTCGGGACCGCGAAAGATATTTTAGTCGAAGGGTTGAACGGATTCGGATAGTTCTGCTCCATAGCAAAACTTAGGGGCATTCCCGGGTTCGGCGAGCCTGTAATGACTCCGGAGCACCCCTGCGCGGAATATATATTCACAGGTCCGAAAGCGGAATACAGAGCAAAGCAACTGTCGCCCGAAACGAATCTCAATCCTGCGGCGGGACCGTAAGAAAGCGTTGTTGAGCCGACCGAGTTCATTCTTCCCGATACAGTTCCGAACGAGCCGTCGGTTCTTACGGATACATATTGAAGCGAATCCGCCGCGCCTTTGAAGACAAACGCGAACCTATGTGAGGAAGCGTTGCGCACGCCGACTATGTCCGGCGATGATACTCCCGATGAAGCCGTCCAGACGACGCTCTGATTAATCGAATTGAAGTCGCCGTAATTCGTCGTCCTGAAATATTTCAAACCGTCGGCCGCAGGACTCTTCTGGTTGAAAATGAAAAAGACGCTGCCGTTGCTGTTTCCGTTGGAGGAGAGCCTTCCGCCGTACTTAATAAAATTCGGTTCGTTGCCGCCAATAGGTCCGGCATACTGACCGGGCAACGACGGCGAAACGAGTCCGCCGCTCGCGCTCATTTTCGAAAAGAAAACTTTCGTGCTGTCGGGAACGCCGCAATAAGAAATTATCAGCGAGTCAATGTTCCCTCTTTGAAAAAACGCGATATCGGTATAAAGGTTTTGCTGCAGTGCTGTTTCGGAATACCAGAAAATTTTTCCACCCTTGTACATAAAGACAGGATTAACGGTATTGGGAGTATTCAACTGCGCGAACTTCTGCGTATTAACTCTTCCCGACGCTCCCGCGGAATCGAAAGAAACCGCGACGTAAGCCCAGGGCGCCGTAGGCCATACGGTATTATCTGAAGTTATGCGCGGGCAGTAATATCTTTTCGACGCATCGTCACCCGGCCATGCAAAAGCCCAGACGCTTCCGTTAAACGCGCCCGTGAGTTGTATCGACGCGCCGCCCGCGAACCACTTACCCGAGCCTCCTGATGCTCTCAATCCGTAAACGATATGTATGAACTTGTTCGCTCCTCCTTCAATTAGTTCGACGTCAATATCGCCAAGATTAAGTTTATCAGTTCCGCCGAGGGTAATGTTCGCATACGGAATCCAGGAATAACCGCCGTTTGTTGAATAGAGCACGCGCAACGAGTCGGGAGTTGACGACGAGCCAGTTCCCTGGAATCCCGCGACGACCCAAATTCTTCCTGCAGTCGCACCCGTATATTCCGTAACGGTTGCGACGCATTTCATATTCGCCTTCGCAAGTATGAGCGAATTCCCGACCGCGTCGAACTGCTCGAGCATTGAAGCGGGAGTAACACTTCCGGAATAAAAGGCAGCGTTCATCGTGACGCTTTCACCGGTTTCGGCATCCAATTGTTTCTGAAGCGCAAGGATTTCAATAACCGGATTCCCCGATTTTCTGAGTTCAAGAATCTTATTCTCGAGTTCGATGACTTCAGGGGATTTATAAATTGTGTTTATACGATTCGCTTCATTGTGTTTGTCGGTACGGGAATTACCGGGGACGGTTGAATGGTAATTGAATGCGCCGGGTACTTCCTGCGCTTTCGCGTACATTGAAATTGACATAATTATCACGGCAGCCGCAAGTATAAGATTAAAGCCAGTAATTGTTGATTTCATTTTAAAGTTCTCCTTTTGAATAAGAACAAAATTGAGTAAAAAAAATTCAACGGGGATTCTGTTCATTCCAAAGCGGTACGAAAATAAAAGCCAAAAGCGCAGCAAGGACTAAAGTAAAAATTGGTACCGCAAAGGCGCTAAGGTCAGGGAAGAGAATACTTTTTTCAAATTCCCAATCTAATTAATTCGCTCTGCTCCTTTTTTGCCCCGCTGAGTGATATTAGAAGAAACACTCAATAATTATTTTGCCAGAACCATCTTCTTTATCAAAGAGTAGGAGCCGGCGGTAAATTTGCAGAAATACACTCCCGACGGCAGATTAGAAGCATTAAAAGTCACGCTGTATCTACCCGGCTCCCGTATGCCGTTTACGAGAGTGGCGACTTCCCTACCCGCAATATCGAAAACTTTCAATGAAACGAATACGTTACCAGACACACTGAAATCAATACTTGTCGAAGGGTTGAACGGATTTGGATAGTTCTGCTCAAGCGACACGCCAACGGGAATGGAGGTTCCGACACCCTGCGAAAAGGTAATTGAACCACCGCCATCCGTAGTTTTCAATATTGTACCTCCGTTTCCGCAGACATAGCCTGTATTGTCGTCAAGATAGAAGAAAACAGAATTAAGGTCTTCCGAAGTTGGAGTAATCTGAGCGCCCCACACATTACCAGAGTTTGTGGTTTTCAGAATTTTGCCGTCAGCGCCGCAGGTATAAATCCGCGAAGTATTATTCACGGAATACTCTACGGACTTCAGCCTACCTGAAAAACCAGACGGCTGACTGAACCAGTTATTTCCAGAACTCGTGCTTCGAAGAATCAATCCGTTATCGCCGACCGCGATATCCACACTTCCGAATAACGGAACGCCGTAGATGTGTTGATTTGTCCCGCTGTTTAACGGCTGCCAGTTTAGACCCGAATTAAATGACTTCAATATTGTTCCGTTATCTCCGACCGCGTAATATCCGAAGGTAGCGCATACCGCATTCAGATTTTGGGATACGGGAGCGGAAGATACAGACCAGTTAAGACCCTGATTAGAGCTTTTAATAATCAAGCCGCTGTCTCCAACCGCAATGAAATTGAAATCGCTGATATCTCGAATTGTCTTCGATGTGGGCGACGGGATTTGCATCCAGTTTGTTCCGTCGTTTGTCGTCCGCAGTATTATTCCGTCCTGTCCCACAGCAAACACGGGACCTTCGGAGAGTTCCATAAAACAAATCGCATAAAGATTTTTTGTAGTGCCGCTGTTTTGCAACATCCATGAGGCTCCGCCATTGGAAGTAAAAAGAATCGTCCCATTATCGCCGCATATCCAGGCTGTGTTTACCTCACCGTGGCTCGAGACGACGCTATGCAGGTTAGCGGTTGTTCCGCTCGTCTGCTGAACCCAGCCCGCATCGCACCGCATAGCAATAATTAGGAGTAATACCGGGAGTATTGTGTTTTTCATTTACTGTCCGTTTTCTTAAGAAAAAATTGCCATTACAAACAGAACAGATTATACATCAAAAAGTTTCCGATTTCCGATTCGGCAAAGCGTAAGGTCACGGCAGTTATTAAAATTTATTGCAGGATGGATAATACTAATTGTTTGATATTCCGAGTCAGCGGGATTTTCAAAATAATTCAAAGGGATTAACAGAAACACGGGAGCCGAGAGCAAGAACCCGAGTAATTTTATCACAGCGAATATGTAATTTCTTAGAACATAATCATCAATCTCCGTTTATCCGATTCACTTCATTCCAATACTCTTCGGGAACGCAGGATACGATATATTTATAAAGTTTGTTCAAGACCGCCTCGTATTTCAAATCGGGATAGGACGGTACAGAAGCAATAATCTCAGGCGGCTCCGAATCAGAATAGAGCGTAAGGTTATCGGAATGCCCGCCGTCGGGAATCTCTTCGTTCGGTCTTTCTTTTATTTTATCGGTCAGGACGCCGCTGATTTTCAACTGTCTTTTAAGTTCTTTCAATTGTTTTTTGCCGAGCGTAAAACTCAATTGAGTTTTATTCTTTCCATTTTCGTCGTAGCCCTTCACGTACGTAAGTTCTCCGGCGCCATCACTCGTTATCGAAATGTTATACGAGTAATGATACGGAGGCGGCAGCGCGCCCGAATTAAAGTAATAATTCAGCCTTTGCCATTCCTGCGAAGAGCAGGAACCCGAGGCAAAGAACAGAAGAGCCATCAACGGGAGCAGAAGGGTTTTATTTATACCAGCAATCATAATCTTTTTTATATTTTATACTTCGGGAAATCAATTTTGTTCATTATACGAACTCAGTTTTTGCGCAGACCGCATATTGCAAGCGTTGAAGGCAGCAACCGAGTCACTTTATTAGAATCATTTTCATAATTTTTGAGAAACCGCCCACATTGAATTTGCAAAAATAAACACCGCTTGAGAGCGACGGGGCGATGAAATCCACGGTATAATTCCCTGCCGGTTTGCTTTCATTCACGAGCGATTTGATTTCATTTCCGCGGAGGTCGAATACTTTCAAAGAAACGAAACCGTGTACAGGAACCGTGAACGATATTTTTGTCGAAGCATTAAACGGATTCGGGTAATTCTGTTCGAGTTTATAACCGTCAGCAACGCCTGTTTCATTCCGGATGAAAGTAGTGCCTCCGTTCGTAGTTTTGAGAATCAGTCCGTTGTAGCCCGCAATCCATCCTGTGTATTCGTTCGCGAAAAAAATATCGAAGTACGGGTCGCCCTGACCCTGCGCGAGAGTATGCCAATTCACGCCCGCGTTGGTTGTTCTGATTAGTTTATACGTCGCGACTTCCCACCAGTTACCGACAGCGAAGCCGATGTTTTGGTTTACGAAGCACACGGATTCATATCCAATCACGGTGCCGTGCCGCTGCGACGTCCAGTTAAGGCCTCCGTCGGTTGTTCTAATCACGGTCTCGCTGTCACAGACGGCGTAACCGTTCTGCGTGTCCGTAAAGCAGAGCGAAGATATGCGAAGGTTCGTCGCCGAAGGCATCAATGACCAGGTCTGTCCGCAGTCGGTTGTACGGCGCAGCATTCCGAGGTCGCCAGCGATGAAGCCGGTTGTTTGATTTACGAAGGCAATAGTCCAGATTGTCACGCCAGTAACGGTCATACCGCTCCACGACGCGCCGCCGTCAGTTGTTTTATAGAACTTACCGTCGTATCCGCCGTTAAATCCCGTATTTTGATTCACGAAGCAGATTGCGAAATAAAATTCAGTCGGACTCTGGAATTGAATTGTCCAGTTCGCGCCGCCGTCAGTTGTTTTAAGAATTTTGCTCGTACCCGAGCCGTTCATATAGCCGCCGCAGATGTAACCTGTCGAAGCGTTAATGAAATGGATGCCCGTGAAATAATCGTCGTGCGAAGTTCCGGTAAAAAGATTAGTCCAGTTCGCGCCGCCGTTCGTGGTTTTCAGTACGTGTGAACTATCACCGATGATGTAGCCTGTATCGGCGTCAATCATCCTGACCTTAGAGAGAAAAGAATTCGTACCGGAATTCTGCTGAATCCACTGCGAGAAAGCCAATCCGGGGAACAGCAGGAGGAAAAAAATTATTTTTCGCATTTTTCTACTGATTGAATTTCTGCTAATTGCACTACTTAGAAAATATTCTTACCACTAAGGCACTTAGGACACGAAGATATATCTTATATATAAACCACTAAGTCCCCTAAGATCACTAAGGACTTAAACACAGAGCAAAGAAATAGAACACTGGGCAACGGACTTCATCATATTTTTATATATCACTAAGGGCACTTAGGGCACTAAGCGCATTTTTCGATATAACAAAAGAACTTAAAAAACATAAGCAATAAGTTACTTTACAAGCATCATTTTTTTCATCGATGAATAGGCGCCAGCAGTGAACTTACAGTAGTATACGCCCGAGGGCAGAGCCGACGCGTCGTACATAACGTTGTATTTACCCGGTTCTCGTACATCATTCACGAGTGTCGAGACTTCCCGGCCGGCTATGTCAAATACCTTCATCGAAACAAATCCTTTTTTCGAAACGCTGTAAACAATATTCGTCGAAGGATTGAACGGATTCGGATAATTCTGTTCGAGTCCGGAAGTCACGGGCGTTACAGAACCGCCGACACTTGTCGGCACG
This sequence comes from Ignavibacteria bacterium, assembly GCA_035561235.1. Lineage (GTDB taxonomy): Bacteria > Bacteroidota > Ignavibacteria > Tepidaquicellales > Tepidaquicellaceae > CAIKZJ01. The sequence goes on along the minus strand of DATMXZ010000300.1, from coordinate 3,868 downwards.
CCGAGAGTGAACGTTATAATCGAATCGAGATAAGAGCCGACGTTCGTAATATTCAGACCGCCCTGAATTCCCGTCGAGAGAAACGGAGTCGGGTTTGTTGACAGATTAAACTGTGTCCTGCCGACTTCGGTGCAGAAATTCGCCATATAACAATACCCGTTGTTTGAAAGCGTTCCGCCCGGTCTGTAAATATAAACTTCGTCGGGCGGACCATTGGCGTTGCCAGTCGCGTTCGAATTAATTCTTAGAACGATGAGACCGTCACCCGGCACGCTGTTTTCAAATATCGAAAGTTTCCGCCTGAACTCTACCACATAAAACTCGGTAGAGGAATACGGAGATAATATTTTATATGAATTGTTTGTAGATGAAAGAAGGTATTTCATCGTATAGGTTCCGGGCGCCGAAATAACCGGAATCGAAGGAATCCAGTTCAGGTATTTCATTTTCATATACGAGCAGGAATGTTGCGGCGGATTCGCGTTACTACACATCAAATCCCAGTAATACATCGGGTCGATGTTATTATTCGTGTAATGGTAAAGGTCGGGCGCTCCGAGCGAGTGCGACATTTCGTGGCACAGGACACCCACGCCGCTGGACTGGAGGCTCACCTGCAATTGGAAATTATAAGTATAAACTCTTTTTCCGCGGATGTAGGCGTTCATCGAATACAGCGACCACATATGAGGCCAGAGCAAATCAGCCCAGGCAGTACTTGAGCCGTAAACGATAAAGCATACGTTATCTACTTTACCGTCGTTGTCGCCGTCAAGATTAAGCGTGTCCGGGACCATATTCGCGACGTACTCGGACGCTCTTTTGAGAAGAGAGTGTTCCCGTTGAGTCGAGTTTGAACTCGTATAACCGAGCGGATTCGTCGAGGCATTATAGGGTTTATAGTACGCTCTTACGCCCGTATCCTGAAAAGAAGTGACGATGTAATTGTTCAGGTTCGGGAACATCTTCGTTTTAACCGACAGTTGATTGTATGACGCTTCTTTGAAGTAACGGTACATCGAATTTGAATTCGCCGCTTCGTTGTTGAACAAGCGGTTGTAATACGCGAGCGAATCGGTAAATTCGTTCTCGTCGGCGAACCGGATGAACACGACGAGATTATTTATCGCGCCGGTTTTCGGGGCGGCGTATTTTTCTCTGTTGAGAGTGCTGTAAAAAGTATTCCGTTTGGCGTAGATTTCCGATTCGGGAATCATAAGCCACGGCTTAAAACCGAGAAGAAAAGGCGAAGAGACGCCCGCGACATAAACGGAAGCAGTTAGTTTATTGCCGTCCTGAACGGCATAGCAATAGTAACCTGTTGTTTCGTTCTGAATTATAGTGTAGCCGTCCTTATCGTGCAACCAGTTGTAGAACTCGTCGCCGGAAGCATAGATATTCAGGACGGCGCCGTTCGGCTGAGTGACAGTAACAGGAACGAAATTAAGATACGCGGAATACGAGACGCCGGCTATCAGGAGAAATAAAGCGAGTAAAAGTTTCTTCATAAAGTAAATGAGTTTTATAAAAATAGCGATAATTGAATGAAAATAAAATTTAATACGCCGTTTTCGGAATGACAGCAGAGGTGGACAGCACTTTTCACTATGAGGCAAGCGGAACTTTTAGAAATCAATAATTTCTTTGTAAAGTATATCAGGCGGAACAGTCGTCAAGATATTTCTTTCGAACAACCTATCCTTATCGCGCCGGTATGAAATTTTTTCCCTGTCATTCAATTCAATCAATCCGTTGAACGCGCGCCACAATCTGCCGTCATCGGATTTCAGGATACAACCACGGTACCCGGTAAGGGTTTCATCGAATGATTCTCCTTCCGCAAACGGCAAGGAATCAAAATCCAGCAAAATACTTTCCGCGAGCGTATCGGATATTTCCCAGTAAGGGTCGGGCAAACCCGAATAGACAAGAATTCTACAATACCATTTTCCCATTTTCAAAAAAATTAGCGAGGTCTCCGCGCGAAACGGAGACCTCAAGAATAACAATAACTTTTATTTCAATTTAAAATGACCGTGAAGAACTTTCATAAAAGTACAGAACAGCGAGTAAGCGCCTCTGTTTGCCGTGCGGGGGTCGGAGATTGTATTACCCGAACTATCGAGATTGGTCGCCGCACCGCCTCCGGGTTTATGCGTCCACATACCGTTATTGCCTTTTCTGTACCAGTGAAAATCTCCAGTACCTCCGAAAGCGGGCGGAGGCGCGACAACGAGGGCGACGAGATGCCCGGGTCTGGGGCATTTATTATCCGCTCCCGGCGTATCGATAAGCCCGTCGCTTATGGCGGCAGATTTCGGGCTTACGTATCCCGCGGAATCGGTGCAACTTGAAATCGGCACCGTGCGCAGGTTTCCAGACGCCTTGCCCGGCTGGGCGAAAGTATCGGTTCTGTAGTTCGTGGCGTAATTATAGCAGTTGTTTCCGTACTGAACCGTTCCGCCGTCGTTCCACCATTCGGGTTCATATTTAGGCGCGCAGAAACAGGGACCTGCAAGAACAAACGGAGGCCATTTCAATTCGAAAATTTTATCATAATCGAGTCTGTCACGTAAGTCCCTGGTAATTTCGAGTTCCTTGACGATGTAATTGTCGAAGCCGCGTTTCAAATCCACGTTCTTCACCTTGTTAAGAAATTTCAGAACGTATGACTCGGCGTCTTTTTCCTCAATCGAATAATTTTTCTCTTTGCCGAAAAGATGCTTGCCGCTGATGTACATATTGAGCGGAAAGTCCTTGACGGGTTCCTCGACCTGCTCCACGATGATTCCCCTGTAGCCGAGATGGAACGGCGGGACGATTTTTTCAGAGGCGCGGAGTTCGGATTGCAGTTTGACCTTGTTCAGGAGGACTTTTGAATCCCTGTCAGCAAGAACGAACGAAGGATTTTCGAGTCCGCTGAAAATGTCGATTGTTACTTTCAGTTTCATTGTTGCTCCTTTCCTTTTGTTGTTTTTAAATATTGTTCCCGTGGACATTGCAGTTGTAAACGGGCAGTATTATAATGAAAGAGAATGATTTTTCTGCTGAAAAATTCCGGAGAAATTTTGTATTAGTTTAATATCCTTCGATTTACTGTAATATAATAATATTTATTTTTAATAACACAAGTATTTTTTTTGTGAGATTGTTTTTCCGGAAAGGGGGCATTTCGCGGTTTTCTTAAAGCCTTACGGATTTCGCGGAGTTCTGTGCGGACGATTACGATAATGAATCAGCAGATGTAGATACTGTAACGGCCTGATTTGATATTTCCGCTCTGAGTAATGGCGCCTTTAAAATTGATTTCGCCGATGCGCGCTTTTTTAATAATGCAGAGCACGACGGTGGCGGATTTACTGCATCCGCCGAAACTGTTCGCGAATTTATAGAAGAGCGACCCTCCCGAATACCGCGGCACGCCTTCGGGGAGCAAATCGCCGAATCCCCTTTTGACGGGCGTGTCGGCTTTGCCGGGAAGAATGAGCGCGGCGTCAACGGTAACGCCGAAGCAGGTCTCGTCGTCCGAGGACAGGTTCGAGTCGAATTCATATTCAATGTTATAGCGGAAGAAAATCCTGTACGTACGCGACGTGTGAATGAAGAATCTGAAATCGAAATTGCCGCCATTAGCGACAATAATTTCGTGTAGTTTCTTTTTCGGCATATTGCCTGAAATATACAGCCCGAAGAAAATTACAATTGCCGTGAGCAGGAAAGAGCCGATTACGATGAGTGCTTCAGTCATAGAAAAATATTTTAAGTTTTTCCGCGGCGGAAACAGGAGAGGAAATCGCAAACAGAAAATGCCGAGCGCGCCGATGCTGTTTCAATTAAATAAATTCCTTTTGGAAATTCAATGCTGAAC
>DATMXZ010000299.1:0-17808 GCA_035561235.1 Ignavibacteria bacterium | reverse complement strand
ATATTGTATGAACAAGAAAACCATAATTATTGCTTCTATAGTTGTTCTTGCATTGCTGTTATCCTTGCTTGCCTACAGAATCAATGAAAATCTTAAAGCATCACAGAAACAACGCTCACAGGTGCAAAGCATAAAAATTTCGAAGGTAGGGAGAACTGATATTTACGATAAACTTCTCCTTTCAGGCGACATATCCGCAAATCAGCAGGCAAACATCTATTCGAGAATCACGGGCAACATACAAAGCCTTTACGCAGACATCGGTGATTTCGTTCCGAAAGGCAAACTGCTTGCAGTGATTGACAAATCCACGTTCATTCAATCTGTTAAACTCGCCGAAGCCCAGTTGAATCAGTATCAGGCTTCGCTCGAGAACAACACGGTGAACCTCGAAAGGATTAAAACGCTCGTGGAGAAAGGACTTGCTCCTCAGGGTGATTACGACAACGCCTTCACACAACTTAAAGTGTCAAGAAGCCAGGTCGAAGCGGCAGAGGCAAATTTAAAGAATGCCAGACTTCAGGTGAATTACTGCAACATAACAGCTCCTTTCAGCGGTTATATAATTAAAAGAGTTCTCGACGTCGGTACGCTGGTTACTTCCACGGGAACAGCATCGAACACCATTTTCATATTATCAGATATAAGTTCTCTGAAAATTCTTATAAATATTCCGGAGAAAAGCATAGCGGCTGTCGACAACGTGCACAGCGTTATTGTCAGGACAGACGCTTATCCGGATAAAACATTCGAGGGGGATTTTAAAAAGATTTCACAGTCTCTCGACCTAAATACGAGAACTATGCAGGCGGAGATACGCCTAAAGAACGAAGACAGGCTTCTCAAACCGGGTATGTTCGCGAAAATTGAGATTATTCTCGGCAAGCACGAAGACGCTCTTACGGTGCCTTCGCAATGCGTGCTTTATGACGACAAAGGTAATTTTGTTTATTCCGTTACAGCAGAGAATACCGCGAAAAAAATATATGTAACGACAGGATACAGTTCGGATAATATGACCGAAATTATCTCGGGATTGAGCGACAGCGATAACATCGTATCCGTCGGTCAGGAACTAATTAACGACAACACTAAAGTTCAAATCATTCAATAAATTCTATGTGGCTTACAAGACTCGCGCTTAAATATCCGATAAGTACATTGATGGCATCACTTGCCGTTTTCATTCTCGGTCTCGTATCTTTCGCGCAATTGCCCATAGACATGCTGCCGAACATACAGATACCGAGCGTAACGGCTGTGACGTACTTCAGCGGCGCAGGACCTCTCGATATGGAGCAAAGCGTAACCGTTCCCATTGAGCGGGGCGTCAGTTCGGTCTCCGACCTGGATTACATTCAATCATCAACGAGAGAAGGCTCCTCACAGGTTAGGTTGTATTTCAACTGGGACGCGAACACGAACGTCGGACTCATCGATGTTATTCAAAAGATTAACCGCGTGATGAATCAGATTCCCGACGGAGTATCGCAGCCTCTCGTTCTGAAATTCGATATAACTAATATGCCGGTAATAACCGTAGCGCTCAACAGCGATATGGACGAACGGTCTTTGTACGACCTCGCTTACAACATTATCGAGCCCCAACTTGAACATATACCGGGCGTCGCTTACGCGCAGGTTGTCGGAGGAAGAATCCGCGAAATCCACGTCGTGATGGACAGGAACAGAGTGGAAGCGGCAAACCTCTCAGTACAGCAGGTGCTGCAGGCGGTACAGGCCTCAAACCTGATAATGCCTTCGGGCGACATAAAGACGGGTCTATATGATTATTCACTGAAAACCGAAAGCATGTTTAATGTTGTCGAACCGATTGGCGACATTACCATAAAGACTGTAAACAACGTGCCGATTAGAGTCAGGGATGTTGCCAAGGTCGAAGATTCATATATGGAGCAGACACAGATAATAAGAACAAACGGGAATCACGGAGTTATTCTAAGAGTGCAGAAATCGCCGGGCTCCAACACCGTCGAGGTTGTAAATTCGATTAAAGAAAAACTAAAGGACCTCCGCGACGTTCCGCCGACTGTTAATACAAGCACCGCGTTCGACCAGAGTCAGTACATAAGGGAATCGATTACCGGACTCATGCGCGAAGGCGCCCTCGGCGCGATGCTCGCCGTTCTCGTTATTATTATCTTCATTAGAAATTCGAGGAGTACGCTTATTATTTTCGTTGCCATACCCCTGTCAATTTTTGTTACGTTCATTTTCTTCCGATTCTCGGACACTTCGCTGAACATAATGACGCTCGGCGGACTCGCCCTCGGTATCGGCAGACTCGTCGACGATTCGATAGTGGAACTAGAAAATATTTCGCGCCATTATACACTGATGAAGCGTGACAACGTTTCCAAACTTCAGGCGACTCTCGACGCCGCGCTCGAAGTGGCATCGCCGATATTCATTTCAACGCTCACGACGGTTATCGTGTTTCTTCCGGTCGTTTTTCTATCGGGTATAGCGAAACTTCTTTTCATCCCTCTCGTCATAACGATTTCGGTGTCGCTCTTCGCTTCATTCTTCGTTTCGAGAACCGTCACTCCCCTGCTTTGCTACAAAGCGCTTTCGGGCGAGAGAGAGGTTGACCCGAATTCAAGAAAATTCGCGGACAGGCTTCAGTTGAAAACGAAAAGAATCCTTGACGGACTCGACGCGTCATACGAAAAATTCCTCGCCATCGCGCTGAGGAACAGGAAAAAAGTAATTCTCGGCATAGTCGGCTTTTCGGCTTTGTCTTTCATACTCATACAGTTCATAGGAAGCGAGTTCTTTCCTGACGCGGACGAGAACCAGTTTACCGTGAACGTCAGAATGCCTGTCGGAACGAGAATAGAGGAAACTGAAAAGTTTGTCGAAAAAGTCGAGAAGATACTAAAGGATAACGTTCCTGAAATCAACACAATGATTTCCGATATGGGTGTACCCGGCTCCAGAAGCGGAAGCCTTTTCGGCGGCAATTCGGGAAGCCACAGCGCAAACATAAACGTATCGCTCGTTCCCGCCCACGACCGAGAAAGAAGTTCTTTCGATATAGTTAAAGCAGTCAGACCGAAACTGACTTCTCTTCCGGGCGCGCAGATTTATCTTTCGAGCGGTGGATTTCTTAAATTCCTTCTTAACTTCGGTTCGAGCGCGCCGATTGATATTTCCGTGCTTGGGCACGATTTCGATAAATCAAACGAACTCTCTCAGAAAATTTTCAATATGATGAGAACTGTTCCGGGTACGGCCGACGTTAAAATAAGCCGCGACAATAATTTTCCCGAAGCGAGAATCTCTGTCGACAGGATTAAGGCGGGAGCCCTCGGAATAAGCGTCGCGCAGATTGCAAACACTATCACTACCGCTATTAACGGCAGCGTCGCTTCGCTTTTCAGCGACCCGAAAACAGGCAATCAATATAATATTCTCGTTCGGATGAACGAGGATTATAGAGATAACCTTGATGACATCAAGGCTCTTACGATATTGTCATCAACCGGTCAGATGGTTCCCCTTTCAAACCTGATCGAGATAAAAATGTCCAAATCGCCGGTGCAGATTGACAGGAGATACCAGCAAAGACTCGTCAGCATTACCTCTAACGTCGAAGGCAGGGATTTAGGCAGCGTCGCGGACGAAATCAAACAGAAACTTGCTGGCATAGATATTCCACCGGGTTTCGATGTGCAGATAAGAGGAAACGTGGAACAACAGAAAAAAACATTCAGTTCTCTCTTCATTGTCCTCGGACTCGCGATTATTCTCGTGTATATGATTATGGCTTCGCAGTTTCAGTCGCTTGTGGACCCGTTCATTATTATGTTCACCGTTCCTCTCGGATTTGTCGGGGTCGTCTGGATGCTATTTCTGACTAACACAACTCTTTCCGTTACATCTTTCGAAGGAGTAATCGTAATGGTCGGCATTGTTGTTTCCAATGGAATTCTCCTGATCGATTATACAAACAGACTGAGGAAAAAAGGTGTCGAACTTCACGAAGCAGTACGGCGAGGCGGAAGAACTAGACTGCGTCCGATACTTATGACTACTCTCGCGACTGTCCTTGGTTTGATTCCGATGGCTATCGGTATCGGCGGAGAATCCTCACAGGCGCCGCTCGCAATCGCGGTCATAGGAGGCCTCACGGCTTCGACGTTCCTTACTCTCGTTTTCGTACCCGTGCTATACACTATATTCGAAGAAAAATTCCGTAGAAAATCTAAAACAGTTGACGCTGAACTCGAGAACCTGTAAAATATTTTAAAAGCCCCGTTCATCGGGGCTTTTTTTTCACTATTTCAAATCAACTATTTCAGCACAACCATTTTTCTTGAAATGTTATGTCCGTTTGCCTCAAGTTTATAAAAATAAATTCCGGACGACAAATTTCCTGCATTAAATTCTACCGTATATTTACCTGAAGTCCTGTAATCGTTTATCAACTCCGCCGATAATCTTCCCAGTATATCATATACTTTCAAAGACACTTTGCCTGCGGCGGGAAGTGAAAATGATATTTTTGTCGTCGGATTGAAAGGATTCGGATAATTCTGGAATAACTCGTAATCGACAGGTATTGTCAGGTTGTTCATTTGTCCGTTTGTAAGTATGTTATTAGTCTTCAGTATCATACCTCCCTGCCCCATAATCCATCCGGTATTTGTATCTATGAAACTCATCGTAGTGATGGCGTTTGTATTCACGAACGGAACGTTTGTAAATGTAAATCCTCCGTCGGTTGATTTTTTCAAGACACCGAAGACACCGCCTATGAGAATCGTGTTCGCGTTAAAAAGATGCATCGTCTGAACCGTAGCTCCGGTAATGCCTAATTGTGTCCAGTTAAGCCCCCCGTTCGTCGTACCGTACAGAGAACTTCCTGCTGCATATCCGGTATTAGCGTTAAAGAACTTATATGACATCACGTATGAATTAGGGATGGAATCGGAAAGAAGAGACCAGTTCAAACCGCCGTTTGTTGTCTTCCTGAAACGCGTGCTCGAATTGACGTAAGCGGAAATATATCCTGTAAGCGAATTTGTGAACTCAAGTTTCATCAGAGAATAATTGACTGAATCGATGTACAACCAGTTTGCGCCTCCGTTTGTCGTCCTGTATGTTTTGTAATTCGTTATAAGCACTCCCGTGCCTGCATTAATAAAACTCAAATCAGTAATCCAGGAATTAACTCCGGGATTCACCACTGTCCAGTTCACGCCCGCATTAGTTGTCTTTAAATACATATCGTTCGAACCGCTTGCAATTGCGTACCCCGTGTTCGCATCTGTAAACTGCAGCGCGCTTATGTTATTTCCGGCAGCGGGAGTATAAATTTCAGTCCAGTTTGTGCCGCCGTTCGTTGTCTTGAGTATCGTTCCCGACATCATTGAGGCGAATCCCGTGCTTGCATTTAGGAAACAGGAACTGAAAATATATGTGTTTGTTCCGTGTACGAGATTAATCCACGTCGCGCCGCCGTCGGTTGATTTCATGTTATTTCCGAAAACACCCGACAGGTAAATCGTTCCGGACGGGAAATACTTTATCGCGTTCAACCTGTTGAAATTTCCGGGTGATGGATATTGCTGGCTCCAGTTTATTCCCCCGTTGGTCGTCATCAAGAACTTCCCGCTTTCGCATACCGCGCCGCCATTCATAGAATTGGCAAACGATATCGAGTAAATTGTATTCGAACCGGATGGACCCGCGCTTATCCAATTAAGACCTCCGTTTGTTGTTTTCAGGATTGTATTTGTTCCGCAGGCGTATCCCGTAAGAGAATCAAGAAACTGAATGTCATATATGACGGTAGAACTTGAAGCGACGGATTGCGAAACCCAGTTAAGACCTCCGTTAGTTGACTTTTGTATCAGACCGCCTGAAGAACCGGCGTAAACCAGCGAGGGTGTGACATACTCCACGGCGTAATTGGATTGAGGCGCTCCGCCGACACCTGTCCAGTTTACTCCGCCGTTAGTAGTATAGTATATCGTTTGATAAGACGAAACCGCTATACCGTTTGTCGGGCTTATAAATTTGATGTCTTTCAATGAGAACGGAGTCCCGAGATTAACCGCGGACCAGTTATTCCCTCCGTTCGTAGTTTTTAGAATCACCTTCTCGTTATAACCACAGGCCATGTATCCCGTCGAGGCATTCAGGAAAGTTATGGAGTTGATGTTGTAATTATATCCCGTAGAAATAACGCTGATGTTGATACCGCCGTTGGTTGTTTTGTATAGCGTTCCCATCTCACCGCCGATGTAACCCGTATTCTGGTCGAAGAAATACGACGCAAATAATTCGTTTGCACCAGGCAACGGATTCTGCCAAACCCAGTTCTGAGCGAATAGATTGGAGGAGAGAAATAAAAGCAGTACGAAAATAAAAGTTGTTGTCTTCATTTATTTATTTATTGTTTTATTTAATAAACACATTCCTTAATATTAAGTTCATTATATTTCCTTGAAATATTTGTGTTTACTGACGGAGATACTCCGTCCCTGAATGAAGTGATACAAAAATTGGTTTGAATGTTTGGGCTCTCTTGGTTAATTTGCATTTCTTGAAAATGCGCCCGTAGCTCAGTCGGATAGAGCAACAGCCTTCTAAGCTGTGGGTCACTGGTTCGAATCCAGTCGGGCGTACTCTTTATTGCTTCCCAATCTCCTGATCGGGAAGTTTTTTTTTGCGTATCAATTTCCGGCTGACAACCATAAACCTGTGGGTCGGACGTTCGAATCGTCCCGGGCGTACTCTTTATTGCTTCCCAATCTCCTGATTGGGAAGTTTTTTTTTGCGTATTAATTTCCGGCTGACAACCATAAACCTGTGGGTCGGACGTTCGAATCTTAAGAATCGATATTCAATTGCTAATTGTTATTTGCTAATTGCTAAAACGCGTCGGACGTTCGTATCTTAAGAATCGATATTCAATTGCTAATTGCTCATTGTTAAATGTTAAATGCTAACTGCCAACCGCTTTTCTCTGTTTTTTTTTAATTCTATGTTATATATTAAATCAGGGTACAAATTGAAAAGGAGTAAATTATGGCTTTGGAATTTTTCTCTACGGCTTCTTTTCTCAGGGGAACACAATGCGATAAGTCTCTGTTTCTTCACGTAAATTATCCTGAATTAAGAGACAAAGATACCGAACCTAAATCTTCCGTCAAACAAAGAAGAGTAGCAGCGGCTAAACTGACAGGTCACTTGTTCCCGGAGGGGGTGTTTGCAGGCGTCGACATTACAGGCAGTTGCGAGGATTCTTTCGAACTGACGAAGAAACACATGAAAAACAGCGTTAAAACGATTTACAACGCCTGCTTCGTCAATGAGAACATTTTTTGCATCGTCGATGTCCTGAACAGGGAAAACGGTTACTGGAAGGCTTACGGAGTCTGGAACTCGGACGAATCGGACGATACAATGATTCTTTCGGGCGCTCACCAGTATTATGTTATCGCAAGATGCGGCGTGCGCGTCGACGACTTCCTGACAGTGACTTACAAAACGAAAATGGATGCCGGAAATAAAATGCATATGGATTACAACATCCAATCCATAAGGGAACGAATCGTTTTTCTACAGGAAAGAGTCGAAGATAAAATCAATCATCAGTTTAAAATCCTGAAAAAGAGTTTGATTCCTGACATTCTGACGGGTGAACACTGCCGAACCCCAAAGATATGTGATTATTTCGAGTATTGCAGATTTTCCGGCTCAAATAAAAAATGAAGCCCGTTCCGTTTCGCTGTTTCAAGTCCCTTCTTGAAGCGCGTTCTTTTATGCCGTTGCTTATACGGCGGCTTCGCAAGTTCAATAGGAACAATACATTCACCTCATTCTACATTGACTTTGCTTTTTAATAAAATTATTTTTCGGTTTGCACATTTTTGATTAATAATTAAGGAATTTTAAGCCGGAGATAAATTTTGAAGAAGAATCTTTTTAGAATCATTCTTACAGTTGTTTTCATCGCTGCAGCCATTCTTTATCTGTATCCGACATATCAGGACCAGCAAATCAGCAAGGAATTGCACGGTTTGACGGGACAGGACAGTCTTGATTATGTTACTAAGAACGCGGATAAGATTAGGAAATCAAGAGATGGAAGAATAAAACTTGGTCTCGACCTCAAAGGCGGCGTTTACGTCGTGCTTGACGTCGATGTCGTAAAATTGCTGCAGGATATTTCCAAGAAAAAGGATGATCCTACTCTCAATCAGATATTAACTGATTTAAGAAACGTTCCCGAAACCTCGGATGAACCCATTCTCAACCTCTTGAAAGCAAGGTTAAAAGAGAAAGGACTTACACTTAAATCTTTTTATGGTGAAATTCGCGACGACGAAAATGACGTCGAGAAAAAACTTTCGACCGAAATCGATAACGCTATCGACAGAGCCGTTGAAATCGTGAGAAACAGGGTTGACCAGTACGGCGTTGCCGAACCGCAGATTCAGAAAATCGGCGGTAAAAGGATTGTAGTTGAACTTCCGGGTGTCAGCAATCCCGATGAAGTACGGAAACTTCTGCAGGGTACCGCTCTGCTCCAGTTCCAGATGCTTAAGGACCCGGAAACCGCTGTTAAAGTTATGCAGAATATAAACAACGTTCTCGTCGGCAAAGGCGTAACCGATTCAACGAAAACGACCGCCGAACTGAAGAAAGATTCTTTAAAGAAAAATACGGAATCTCTTACTGCTAAAGATACTTCTTTGAAAGAATCATCCGGCAAAAAAGATTTGAAAAAAGATACAACGAAAACTAAGAAAGACACAGATAAGAAATCAACCGATACTACAAAGAAAAAAGATTCCGATAAAAAGAAAGATACTTTGAGCAATATTGATACAGGCTCAACAAGCGACACTTCCGCCGCTAATCTTTCCGAAGAGGAATTCAAGCAGAAATTCCCGTTCTTCTACCTCGTCAGGCTTAACGAACAAAGCGGAACAGCCGACGGATACGTGAGAGAATCGGATAAAGAAAAAGTTGACCTGATATTAAAACGCGAAGACGTCAAAGCCGTTATTCCTACCGACGTTATGTTTGCCTGGTCGCAAAGGTCGTTCGAAACAGGCGGAGAAAAGATTTACACGCTTTACTGCCTCAAGAAAGACGCTGAACTTACGGGCAAGGTCATCGAAGATGCGAAATCTAACATTGACCCCCAGAATAACACGCCTATCGTTACTATGTCGATGAGCACCGAAGGCTCCGCCGACTGGGCGAGAATCACCGGCGCGAACATTAATAAACGATGCGCAATCGTTCTCGACGGCGTCGTTTATTCTGCTCCTGTCATCAGGTCGAAAATCACAGGCGGCAATTCACAGATTGAAGGTATGGGAAGCATTCAGGAAGCAAAACTTCTTGAAATCGTTCTAAAGGCAGGCGCGCTGCCCGCTCCGCTGAAAATCGCGGAAGAAAGGTCAGTCGGACCGTCACTCGGTGAAGACTCAATCAATAAAGGTCTTACTTCATCGTTTGTTGCTCTTATCATTGTCGCATTGTTCATGATTGTTTATTACAGGGTTGGAGGCGGAGTAGCCGACCTCGCTCTCGTCATTAACGTTCTCTTCGTTATGGGTATAATGGCGTCGTTCAAGGCGACCCTTACGCTTCCGGGTATCGCAGGTCTTGTTCTAACACTCGGTATGGCAGTTGACACTAACGTACTTATATTTGAGCGCATACGCGAAGAAATGGGCTCGGGAAAACCGCTGAGAACAGCGGTGGATATCGGATATAAGAAAGCGTTTTCCGCTATCATCGACTCGCACGTTACGAGCATTATCACGGGTATAATTCTGTACCAGTTCGGTTCAGGTCCGATTCAGGGATTCGCTCTTACACTCCTGTTCGGTATCGGCGCTAACCTGTTCACCGCTATCGTGATTACTCACTTTATTTTTGATATAATGCTCGAAAAAGGAAGACACATTAGCATCGGCTAATATAAATTGAAATTAAATTACTTAATATATAATGAGACTTTTTAAGCAAACAAACATAGACTTCCTCGGAAAAAGGAAGATATTCTATCTCGTTTCAATAATATTCATTGTTGTCGGAATGACCGTTCTATTCATTAAAGGTATCCCGCTCGGGATAGACTTTCTTGGAGGTACGGAAATTCAGGTCAAATTCGACAATCCAATAGAAGTCGGCGAACTTAGAAATTCAATGGATAAAGCGGGATTCGTCGGTATGGAAATCAAATCGATGGGCTCAGCCGCTGACTACCTTCTGAGAACTCCCCTTCAGGGCGAAGGACAGACAGTTGCAGATAAAATTCAGGCAGGCATAAAGGAAAACATGCCCGGCAAGAATTATCAGGTGCTTCAGGTTAATAAAGTAGGTCCGAAAATCGGAGCCGAACTCAGGAAGAACGCTATTTACGCGGTCGTGTTTTCTCTGCTGGGTATATTGATTTATCTTGCGCTCAGATTCCAGTTCGTTTATGCTCTCGGCGCAGTTATCGGACTGTTTCACGACGTCTTGATTACAATTTCCGCTGTCGCGATTTTCGACGCGGTTTTCCCGATGCTTCAACTTGAGTTCAACCAGCAGATGCTCGCCGCGTTCCTGACTCTTATCGGTTTCTCCGTGAACGATACCGTCATCATTTTTGATAGAATACGTGAGAACATTAAACTTTTCAAGAACGAGGATATCGAAGACGTTATGAATAAATCGGTAAACGCGACTCTTAGCAGAACAATCATAACATCGGGTACGGTATTCCTTACGGTTCTCGTTCTGTTCCTTTTCGGCGGCGAGGTTCTCAGAGCGTTTGCATTCACGTTTGCCGTCGGCGTTATTACGGGTACTTATTCATCAGTATTCGTATCGAGTTCAATAGTAGTTGACTGGAGACACCACGTTCTCGGCGACAAGCATAAGGGAAGAATTGCTGTAAACACAACTAAATCATAATCAAAATGATTATCGAAGGCAAGGAATATAAGGTTGTCCCGCTGAATGACGAAGACCTCGGTCTTTCCAATATCGGCGCGACTAAGAAAAAAATTGAGGACGAACTCAATGCGGGATTCACCAGCATTGCGCTCGACCTGTCAGGTCTCAACACGATAAACAGTTCGGGACTCGGCATTCTAATCGGCATACTCAACAGGGTAAAAGCAAAACAAGGCGCTCTTAAGATGCTTAACGCGGATGAGAGGATTCTTAATATTTTCAGAATTACTAAACTTGACCTTATTTTTGACTTCAAAGTATGAATTTGTTTCGATAATACATAAAGCCATCGGATTTTCTGATGGCTTTTTTTATTTACTTTAAGAATGAAAAATAAAAACTATATACTCGTAGGCCTGCAGTGGGGCGATGAAGGCAAAGGCAAAATTGTCGATATGCTCAGCAGGAACTTCGACGTCGTCGCGAGGTACCAGGGCGGTGCAAACGCGGGACATACAATCATAATAGATGGGAAAAAAACCGTACTACACCTGATTCCTTCGGGAATTTTTACCGAAAATATTACTTGCATAATCGGCAACGGTACTGTGATTGACCCCGACGCCCTTATTAATGAGATTGGACTTCTTGAAAAAGACGGCATCAATCTCGAAAACCGCCTGTTCATCAGCAAGGACGCGCACATTATTCTTCCCTACCATAAAATTATTGACGCGATTAATGAAAGCAAGAACGATAAAATCGGTACGACGAAAAAAGGAATAGGCCCTTCTTATTATGATAAATACGCAAGGCGCGGAATAAAATTCTCTGATTTCGAAAACAGGACAGTGCTGAAGGAAAAAATATCGAAGAACCTTGATTACCTTATAGGCATATTTCCCGATTCGGATGAACTGAAATCACTCGATGCACAAACCCTGTACGAGGAACTATCCTCAAATTACGCCAGAGTGGAAAAATATTTTGTTCAGACCCAATATCTGATAAACAAACTTGTCTCGGAAGGAAAAAACGTGCTTCTCGAAGGCGCGCAGGGCGCGCTTCTCGACGTTGACTTCGGGACTTATCCTTACATAACCTCCTCGAATCCGACAAGCGGAGGAGCCTGCACTGGCACCGGAATTCCGCCTACAAAAATTAACGGCGTGATTGGAATTGTAAAAGCATATACTACAAGAGTCGGTGAAGGTCCCTTTCCAACGGAACTTTTCGACGAGACGGGCAAAAAAATCGCCGAAATCGGCGTAGAGTTCGGAGCGACTACCGGAAGGCCAAGAAGATGCGGATGGCTTGACCTCGTAGCGCTTAAATACGCTGTCGTTATAAACGGAGTAACGGAACTCGCGCTCACGAAATCGGATGTACTCGATTCTTTCGAAGAAATAAAATTATGCACTCACTACGAACTCAACGGGGAAATTATCGATACGTTTCCTTCGAATCCGTTTGTCCTTGACTACGTTAATCCGGTTTATAAATCTTTCAAAGGATGGATGACTGAACTTAAAGGGAAAACCGCCTATAACGATTTGAACGAAAACTTCCGCGGTTACGTTGAATATATCGAAAAGTATGTCGGCGTTCCCGTTAAATATGTATCAACAGGTCCCGCGCGCTCCGATATCATAATAAAGTAACTGCGAATAAATTAGTAATTATTCTTCTTAAAATATACAGTACGTATCCGAGAGTCTCCCCGTTCTTTGGGTGACTCTCGGTGCTCTTAGTAACCCCGCCTTTTCAGGCGGGGTAAAAGCAAAAAAGATACGAGGACTTTAGTCCTCAAAAATTGATTATCAAAGAAGTGCAGTCTTTTATTTAGTATCCGAGAGTCTCCCCGTTCTTTGGGTGACTCTCGGTGCTCTTAGTTACCCCGCCTTTTAAGGCGGGGTAAAAGCAAAAAAGATACGAGGACTTTAGTCCTCAAAAATTGATTATCAAAGAAGTGCAGTCTTATATTTAGTATCTGAGAGTCTCCCCGTTCTTTGGGGGACTCTCAGTGCTCTCAGTAACCCCACCTTTTAAGGTGGGGTAAGAATAAATAAAACAAGAGGACTTTAGTCCTCAAAATTGATTATCAGAGAAGTGTAGTCTCTTATTATTCGATGAATAGTATTACATATATGATGAATTGGATAGTCTAAGTCTTGAAGTATTCTTTCAAATTTCTTTCAAAAGTTCTTAATTGCTAATTGTTAATTGCTAATTCTTAATTGCTAATTGTTATGACCCCTCCCCCCACAACATCATCGCCTTCGTAGAACACGGCAGATTGCCCCGGCGTTATCGACTTCTTCGGCTCGTCAAAAGTCACCTTGATTTCTGTCCGGCTGATCTGTTCGAGAGTCGCCATTGAGCCGGTGTCTTTATACCTGATTTTTACCTTTGCCTTTATCGGGTTTTCGAGTTTTTCATACTTCATCAGGTTAATATCTTTCGCTTTAAATGTTATATTGTAGAGTCCCGATTCGTCGTCGACATACACTGTATTGTTTTCCGAATCAATCTTTGAAACATACAGCGGCTTCCCGGCTGAAACATTTAGTCCGCGCCTCTGACCAATCGTGTAATACGGGAATCCTTTATGAGTACCGATTTTTTTATCGTGATAAACTATATCTCCGTTACCGAGTTTTTTCTTCAAATCCGGAATGCGTATTTCAAGCAGTTCCCTGTAATCATCGTTCGGCACGAAGCAGATTTCCTGCGAATCAGGCTCGTGCGCGGTTTTCAATCCGAGTTTCGCGGCAATCTTCCTTGTTTCCGTTTTCGCGTATTCGCCGAGCGGAAACAACGTCATGCCAAGCCCTTCCTGAGATACCTGCCATAGAGCATAGGTCTGGTCCTTGTTAGCGTCCCGGGAATTCGAGATAAAAAATCTTCCCGTCACATCATCCTTCTTTACCCGCGCGTAATGACCCGTTGCTATGAAGTCTGCTCCCAGTTCTTTCGCCCTGTCGAGCAGCACTCCCCACTTTATTGTCTTGTTGCAAAGCACGCAAGGATTAGGCGTGCGCCCCGCCATGTACTCATTTATGAAATTGTCGATAACCGTTTCATTGAACCTTTCAGTGAAATCGAATGTGTAATGCGGAATGCCGAGTTTAGTTGAAACGTTTCTCGCATTGTAAATCGCTTCGAGAGAACAGCATCCGGAATCTTTCAGCGGAAAATCGTCGAAGCCCCACGTCTTCATCGTTATGCCTATTAGATTATATCCCTCATCCTTCAGAAGCGCCGCCGCGACGGAAGAATCCACTCCCCCGCTCATCGCTACTACAACGGTCATCTTATTCTTTGCCTTCATAAAACTTATAAACGGTTTTCTGCGTAAAAAAGTTAACTTTTAATTTTGACAATTGTTTCATATTATATCTATTAAAGCGTTATAAAATGATAATTTTGAAAGGATATTAAAATGAAAAAAGCAGCCTTAGCATTATTTTTTATGATTGCCATCTCATCCGCAAATCTGTTTTCTCAAACTAACGGCACGGGTCTCGGCATTATAGTCGGCGAACCGACCGGATTGACGCTTAAACACTGGGTTGCCCCGAGCAACGCCATCGACGCGGGACTCGCCTGGTCATTCCTCGATAACGGAAACTTTCACATCCACGCGGATTATCTTTACCACATGGATGTATTCAATACAAACTCCGCATCGCTCTACGCGGGTGTCGGAGGCAGAATTAAACTGAAAAATTCCGACAAGCACGAAACCGATAACAGAATCGGAGCGCGCGTCCCGGTCGGAGTTGTCTTTTATTTCCCCGAGCCTAAACTCGACTTATTCGTTGAAGTCGTGCCTGTGCTCGACCTGACGCCGAAATCTGAAATTTCATTCAACGCGGCAGTAGGCGTAAGATACTTTTTTAAATAATAAATATTATTATGAGCATTGTCTTTAAAGCAAGAGGCAGTTCTTCTTTAGGTCTGCTGCTTATCAGACTCGCTGTCGGTATAATGTTCCTTGTCGCGGGCGCTCATAAGGCGGTTGACGTTGAATCATTCATAACTTACGTCAAAAGCCTGAACGTCCTTCCCCAGAACATGGCGTTCATATTCGGTTTCATTCTCCCGTTCGCCGAAATTTTCTTCGGGGCGTTGTACATTATAGGAATTTTCACACCCCTTACGAGTCTGGCGCTGAGCATCATGATTGTAAGTTTTCTGACTACTTCAACCGGCATTCAAAGCGCTGAAACATATTCGATACCGGTATTCGCATATCATCTCGTAATGCTCGCCTGTACACTCACTACTATGTTCGGCGGCGCGGGTGTCATTTCATTCGACGCGTTCTTCGACAGAAAGAAAGCAAAGAAAGAAGCGAAAAAGGATTCAGAGCAAGAAATCGAGAAGATTCCTGAACCGGCAAATCCGCCGCCTGACATTAAGGACGCGAATTTCACCGATGTAAGCGGCAGCGGACAGTAGTTAATCGATTAGTAATTAGTATATTTTGTATCCTGGAGTCTCCCTGTTCTTCGGGGGACTCTCGGTCCCATTTTATATCCCCGCCTTTTAAGGGAGGGGGAAAAACAAATCAAAGCGTTTTAGTCCTCAATAAAAAAATTCGGGAGTCCCGAATAACCCGGGCACTCCCGAAAATATCTTCGTAATATAATTACTAATTAATATTTGTTAATTGAATCACAGGTGTATTACCAGCCCTCCCCTTGCCGTAACGTATCCCGCGTTCTTCAATTCTTCTGATGTAAATGAAGAATTCGAATTCCTCACCACAGTATATTTTTTAGAGAAGACAACACCTGCATAATTATATTTTATTCCTAAATCGAGACCTATCTTAGGCGCTACTGAAAACTCAATCCCCGCGCCGATCGCGAATCCGAATCCTGTCTCGCTCGCGTCTTCGGCATTATTGTTTAATTCTATATGAAGCGGATTCGATGAAGACGTGTTCATGCTTATTTCTTTAAACCTGTCGGAAAACTTCATCATATGCACGCCGATTTCTCCGGAAACGTAAGGACTCAAACCCGGAGTGGGCAGATGTAACCTAACACCCAGCATAACGGGTATATCCGACGCCTTCCAGTCTGCGTTGAAGTCCGACGTGTAGCCCGGGAAATTCGTACTGACCTGCTGAAGGAAGAAATCATTCTTGTATGTGTATGCATTGTACCCTATCGTGAATGTAAAATCCAGACCGGGAGCGGGAGTCGAATAAAAAATAGCGACTTCACCCGAAACGCCGCTCTTATATACATCGTTGAATTTTCCTATAGGAACGTTCAAACCGATGTTGCCGCCAATGCTCAATGGAGTCTGAGCCGACAATAATCCGGCTGTCAAAAAAATAACCGCGAACAATAATGGTCTTTTCATGCTGTATATCCTCCGTTTAATTTATTGAAATTTACATAACCGCATCGAATAGTATAAATGCAATAATTCATTCACTGATATATACTGCATTTTTAATTATCCGCAGTACTTAGTTGTTCCGGGAAATATTATTCAGTAAATAATAATGCCAGTTGTAAATTGTCTTATGCTAATTGCTATTTGCTAATTGTTAATTGAGAAAGAGATATGTGTTTGTCGCCGCGAGCGCTTCGTAACCGTAAGTAATATTCCTTCTTATGTCGAGATAAGAACCTACGCTGTAATACCTGCCGATTATTTTCGCCGTGAATTTAACCGTCGAGTTGTAAGGAAATAAACCGAAACCGAACTTATGGAAATTCTTCATCGATGTGGACATTGATTTAGTGTAAACATTGAACGTCCTTACCGAATCAGTGAATACGAACATTGATACAGGTCCGTATGGTAACAGCGATTGACTAAAAACTGTGTTTTCATTTATCGCTGAATTGTTCGGCGGAGATACAATATATGAATTGTCGGGAAACGGGAAACTGAATCCTGTACCGCCGCCCAGATAGGAATTGACGAATCCTTTCGCAACGCCTGAATTTGCAGAATCGTTTGCGATAACATTTAATAACGTTGTGAACGGCAGTGTGATATTATAAGGCACCTGTACAGTGAAGGATGCGGGAATATTAGTCTGTATTGCCGCCGACTGATAATCATAATCGAGGTCTCTTCCTCCGAGAATAACGAACATAGAAGCCGACATTGTGCATCCTGAAGGTATATTGGTTATCGAGCCGGAGGAGTTTAAGGTACCGGGATTCATCCTGAATATCGAATCGGAAACTGCGACAGTAACAGTCGAATTTGGAGAAATGGTTATTCCGTTAATATAACCGAACCTGTTGAATGCCGTGACATTTCCGTTGTTATCGGTCGTGTATTTCAGAACCGCAATTTTTCCCGTTACCGGCTTGTTGTCGGGAAGATAGACCGTGCATAATCCGCTTGAATCGGTCGTATTGCCGCCGATAGCGTAGACGCTTATATCGTCGGTGAAATAAATTTTGAATTTATTTATCGGATGCTGGTATTTCAGTTTCACTTCTATTGATGCCGTAGGAACATTAGTCACAGGATTCTTCACGTAATTGGGCAGGAAAACGCGCTGCGTGTAATCAAGACCTTCGAATAATGATGCGGTCTTGTTCAGAGTATCGCTTACATAAATATCATAAGGTGAGGAAACCCCGCCAATGCTGAAATAACCATCTGCATCAGTCATAACGGTTTTATCTCCAATCATCACGAATACATTCGGCGCGCCGGCATTGTGAGGACCGCCGATGACTTTCCCGCTTACAACGAACGTGTGTGATATAAGTACGCTATCGGGACTATCGTAGCAGGAACTTATCACGATGCTGAAGAAAAGGTTTACAATAACGAATAAGACAGAAGATACCGCTGTTTTCATTTTCCCTTTTTTCTATTTAATAA
>DATMXZ010000298.1:0-8613 GCA_035561235.1 Ignavibacteria bacterium | reverse complement strand
CAATTTTTTCTGTATCATTATTTTCTCAAACTGCAGGCAGGTACAGCATAAATAAGAATATTAACGGCGTTAATTCGGATATGATCATCACTGTTCCCGAATCTTGCAATGATAATGGCTCTTATAATCAAAATCCGCCTTTCATTCCTTCTCCCGATTACAGCAATTCATCATACGTACGGTGGAACTTGTCGGAAGCGACAGGCATTGGAAATGACATTTCGGTATCCGGAAACGGACAGATTTCCGCTAACGGCTGGAGTCTTAATAACCAGCATCTTGATGTTTACGGCAATGCGAACAATACTCCGCTCTGGCAATACGGTCTGTATCCGTCGGGATACAGAAATTACGTAGCAGTGTCGGATACGGGAGGATTGATAGCAGTTGGCGCCTACAAGAACATTCTGTTCTTCGATAAAGGTTCGAATACGCCATTCTTCAACTTCGACCTTACAACGATGGGAGATACCGGAACTGCAAGTTTCCTCGACGTTACTTCAAACGGTTCTTTCGTAGTAGCAGGCGCGAGCAGGAGCGATTCGAGCAAAATACTCGGTTTTGCTAAAGGCTCATCCACGTATTCCTGGCGCGTGTATATACCGGGAGGACAGATTTACGGAGTCAGGATTTCTGGCAACGATTCGCTTGTAATCGTCAGCACTTACTCGAATTACATGGTTCTTAATACGTTCACCGGCGTAGTCAGAGCGCAGGGCACTATATCCTACGGAACGCAATGCGCGCAGGGTATTAGCGGAAACGGGAACATCATTGCAACGGTGAATTACCACGGTCAGGTCAGGGTGATGCAATGGAACGGCTCGGCATACGCTCAACTTTGGCAGTATCAGGAACCAACCGGAACCTATTACAACTGGATAAATTGTATAGATATTTCAAACGACGGTAATTATATCGCTGCAGGAACACTGAATTTTCTCACTTCAAGCACTTATGACGGCAAGGTGAGATTCTTTAAAGTTTCGACCGGGAACACGCCTATATGGTCTTATCAAAACACGTCGGATGAAATTTCGGCGATTTGTTTTTCGAAAAACGGAAAAGTCCTTGCGGCCGTCTCTTACGGTCCAATGGATTATTCCAAAGACAATATTTTCGTATTTCAGGCTAATCCAGGAAACGGAATTCCGGTTTTCACGACGAAATCTCCCGGCTCGCCGTTCGCCTGCAGCCTTTCGGACGACGGAACCACGCTCGTGACCGCAGGAAAGGCAGTGCACGCGAGAATTATGGGCTCTGGCGGAAACGTCTTCAATATTTTTGTCGATACGAATTTCACGCCGAGCGGCATAATCAATGTCCCGGGGGTGATTCCCGCCAATTACAGTCTCCATCAGAATTATCCGAATCCTTTCAATCCTGTCACGAAAATAAAATTCGATGTCCCGGTTTCGGGTTCGGTGAGGATTGTTATCTATAATTCGGCAGGCGAACTTATCAGGACATTGCTGGACGGTTATGTGAAACGCGGCAGTTACGAAACTTATTTCGACGGCTCGGGTCTTGGAAGCGGAATATATTACTCGGTGATGGTTTCCGGAAACCGCAGGGAAGTAATTAAAATGGCTTTAATCAAATAATAATTTAAATGAAACAAGCATCGTTCGTTCTTATTTTTATTCTGGGTTTTTTTGCTTCGGCTTACTCTCAGTTCGCGGTATCATATAAAAACCCGAAATATAATTACAGCATTAACCTTCCGAAATTGATGGAAGTAAAGCAGTATCCTTCGGATAATGACCCCGATACTGTCGTGGCGACTAATTCGGACGGCTGCGAATTCATTATAGCGGCGGGAAAAGACCCCGTTTATAAAGGAGTCAACGGAAGTCAGTTGGTGACAGGCACGTTCATGCCCGCACTGAAGTTCGCTTATAAGCAGATTGAACTGCTTGAGAATGATTACACTGACCTCGGAGGCGAGCCCGCGCTTTACATGAAACTGGCGTACAATAACGGAGAAGAGGAAGGATTCATATCGCAACTCGTGCTGATTCGGAATGAAAAACTCCTTATTCTTAAGATACGGGCGAAAAAAGATTTGTACGATAAATTCTTTTCGGAACTTACGGGATATATATATACGTTTCAGTTTACAGAGAGTTCGGCTAAGGAATTTTACAAGAATGAATTGTATTCGTTTGTAATGAATTTCCCGTCGGGATGGCAGTTTGACAGAAATACTTTTCCGGTTCAGGCGAATAGCCCTAAGGGCTCGAGCCTTTACATCGAGGCTATTAAAAGTTCGGAATACGCTGATATGACCGCGTATGACCTCGAGCCCGAAGTAATGCTTGAAGCGCTAAGGGAAAAGTTTACCTCGATATCGATTGCCGCAAAAAAGAAAATGAATTTTGACGGCAATCCCGTATTGTACGTGAAGTATAAATGGGTGCAGTCGCAGACCGGAAAAGGGGATTCGTTTTATATTATTCATTATTATCTGATTAAGAAAACCGTACTGTTCGTTTTACAGGGAATGGTAAGGGAAACGGATTCAAAAGATGAGGAGAATCTGATTCAGCAATCCGCGGAATCATTCCAGTTTACAAAATAAATATTTTAAAAAAATAGGGAGATGGAAATGAAAAGAACAATTTTAATTTTTCTTATTATTCTTTTATCGTCCGGCGCTCAGGCGCAGTTCGATGATTTATTAAAGAAGGCAACGGATAAAGTGACGAAAGTTGAACTTCTTGAGGAGAAAAACGTCACCACCTCGATTGAAGACGCGATGCCGGTTGCATTCTGGCTTAAAGATCTCGATGAATTCTATGAGCCCGTCGAACCCGCGGCATATGATTTTAACCTTGAACCCGGATATTACAGGTTTATTGTTCAGTCGTACTGTCTGAAAGCCGGAACGCACGGTCCGACAAAAGGTTCGGGATACCTTCTCGCGCCGCTTAAGGGCAAGAGGTCAGATATCGTTTACAACATAGTAGAGCGTTCGTCGGCTTATCCTGAAATCGAACAACGCGATATTCAGGTGCTCCTCTGGGGAATAATCTACGGCTCTAAGTTCACCGATTATGATATATCTTTTCAGAATAAGGTTCGCCCTCTTCTCACACCCGCCGAGATAGCGGATTTAAGCCTTGACCTGATGAACGTTCCGCTCGACGTTATGCCCGATGAC
The DNA here is from genome assembly GCA_035561235.1 of Ignavibacteria bacterium. Taxonomy (GTDB): domain Bacteria; phylum Bacteroidota; class Ignavibacteria; order Tepidaquicellales; family Tepidaquicellaceae; genus CAIKZJ01. The sequence goes on along the minus strand of DATMXZ010000298.1, from coordinate 5,450 downwards.
GTGAAAAAAGTCGCTTCGTTTTACAAGGACTTTCGCTCACGGCTTACGAATCCTTCGGCTACATACGCTGACATCGAATCGATGGCGATGATAAACGGAGTTCTACCGGAAGACCCGTTTTCCAAGTTTGTTCAGAAAGGTCTATGGGCATATATAGGCGACGGTTTTTACGGCAGGGGAATGCCCGAAAGTTATCCGAAAACAATTTATGAAGTTTACAGACCCGAAAAAATTAATTCGACACGCGACGCCAAAAACAGGCTGTCGATGCTCGAAAAGAACGGGTACAGCATTGAGATTGTGTATGACGACGAACCCGGAAGGGATGTCATTTCATTCGGCTCTAACGGAGACTATCCCATCTGGAGAATGAAATCGATTAAACTCAAGGGTGTAAATCCTGAAGAGGAATACATTCTCGAGAATTCAGGTTGGATAATAAAAGATAAGGGCGAAAAAATTAAAAATACAGGACAGGGTTTCAGGGATGCTGTTTCGGCTGATGACCCCGCTTACGGCGATTATACGTTCAGGCTGAATAACGGAAAGAACTCGCTTAAGAATTATGACGATTATATGAAAGAGAAAAAAATGCAGTCTCTGAAAAGCAAGCAGGATGAATACTGGGCTGACTATCATACAATGGAAGGTCTGAGAGTCGCGACGAATCCTCTGAATAAAAAAGGACAGATGGGGTGGATTGAAAAGACGCTCAAGATGGTGACTGAATGGTGGAACAGCGCGTCAAGCGCGCTTGCCGGTGAAGAAAACACGAATCAGGGTCCTTCTAAGGTTGATATAAGAAAAAATCCCGCGGTTCCCGCGACCAACGGTATGCAGAGAATAATTTCTTCGCACAGGAAATATAACGAATAACCGAAGAAATGAATTTTTACGGCGCCCGGTTGTATGTGGGCGCCTTTTTTTATAAAACTATTTAACTTTTATTCAATTCTCACAATTAATAAATTATACGTTTGACAAATGGAAACAAAAGAAATTCTTCAAAAATATAAAATAATTGCGGTTGTTGGTTTTTCCGATAACCCCGACAGGGATTCGTACGGCATATCCGATTTCATGAATAGAAACGGCTATAAGGTGATCGGCGTGAATCCGCGACTCGATGGAAAGACAATAAACGGAATCGTCTGCTATTCAGCGCTAAATTACATTCCCGAAAAAGTCGATATTGTTAACATTTTCAGGAAGCCCGAGGCGGTGAAAGGTCTTGTGGAAGAGGTGCTTCAGATGAAAGAAAGACCCGCGGTCGTTTGGGCGCAGTTGGGAATTACTAATGAGGAGGCAAAAAAACTCGCCAGGAAAAACGGCATTATTTATATAGAAGACAAATGCATCTACGTGGAACACAAACTTAATCATATAAATTGAACATTCTCGGTAATAAAAAAGTATTTTCGGTACTGTCGTTTCTGATACCGTTTTTCGTTTACGTGCTTACGCTCGCCCCGGGCCTGTATTTTATCGATACGGGAGAACTCGCGGCGGCTTGCGTGAAACTCGGAATCGCGCACCCCACCGGATATCCTCTGTTTACACTGATTGGCAAGGTCTTTACACTTTTGCCGGCAGGGGAGAACATTTATAAATTGAATTTAATGTGCGCTTTCCTTACTGCCGCGACAGTATTCATGATGTTTAATCTCGTTCATTATGTCATTTCCGGGATGGACCTGAACAAAGCCGGAAATAATACAGGCGTCTTTAAAAAGTATGCATCGAATGAGATGCTCGTGAACCTTGTCTCGCTTTCCGCTTCTCTCGTCCTCGCGTTTTCGAATACGTTCTGGAACGTCGCGAACTCTCTCGAGGTTTATTCGCTGCATACTCTGCTTATCGTGACAGTGATTTTCGTCTTTTTGAAAGCGTCGGACTTTTATGTTCACGGAAAAGGAAAAGATGACCTTAGATACTGGTTCCTGTTCGCGTTCGTGCTCGGTCTTAGTTTTACGAACCACCTCACGACTATTTTCCTCGGAGTGGGATTTCTTTATCTCTATTTTGCCGTGAACGGATTAAGAAAGCAGTCATTCATAAAGATATTGTATATGGCGGTTCCCTTCGCGCTGGCATTCTCCGTTTACGCGTACTTTTTCATAAGGGCTGATAATAGTTCAATCAGTTGGGACTATCCCGCGAACCTTAGCAATTTTTACAGGCATATTTCGGGTAAGCAGTTCAGCGTTTGGATGTTCTCATCAACGGAAGCGGCTTCTAAACAGTTCTCCCATTTTGTTTCCGTCTATCCGAAAGAGTTCTTCTATTTTCCGGTGATAATTGCTCTTTTCGGACTCGTGTATTCCTTCTTCAGGCAGCGCAGGTTCTTCTATTTTACGTTGCTGCTTTTCGTGTTCAATATACTTTACGCTATCAATTACGACATTCACGATATCGATACGTATTTCCTTCTGGCTTATATCGTTACTGCCGTTTGGTTCGCTCTCGGACTGATTTTTATCGTTGATAAACTTAAATTAGATAATGCGGTTATTGTTATTCTCTCGGTTATTCTTCCTGCCCTTTGCGTTTACTCGAACTTCGAGGAAAATGACGAAAGTAAGAGCGTTTACGTGCGGGAATATACGGAGAACGTCTTTAATTCAGCCCGGAATCGTTCTATCGTGTTCTCCACACAATGGGATTTCTGGGTTTCGGCTTCATTCTATCTTCAAATGACGGAAAACTACCGCCCGGATGTAGCAGTGCTCGATAAGGAGTTAATGCGCCGTTCGTGGTATATGAGGCATATAAGGATTCATTATCCAGAAATATACGAGAGAAGCAGGCAGGAATTTGAGGAATATAACATAGAATTACTGAAATTTGAGAAGGAAACAGAAAGGTACACAAGCCCTAAAACGGAATCGGATAAACAAAATCTAATAAAAATACAAAATTCATTCGCAGCGCTTCTAAACAGCATCGTCGACAGAAATTACAAAGACTACAGCATTTATATGACATTTGAGATAGATGATACAAAAAACGAAAGATTCGCGCTTGGTTACAGAAGAATTCCCGAGGGCCTGCTGCTGAGACTGACGGAATCAACGGATTTCGATTCGACTTATTCCGACCCCGAAATAAAATTCGTTAAAACCGGCAGAACGGATTATTATCATTCGTTCCTGATGAATGCCTATTATATGATGTTCCTGAACAGAGCAAGTTATCTAATGAATTTCAATAAACTCGATGTCGCGGAGAACTACGTGAAAAGGGCGCTCGAATTGAAACCGAACGATAAAACAGGTATGGGGATGCTCAGGAGAATTAATGATTTACGTAGTCTGAAATAATGCTTAAAAAATATACTATAATTGTATTTATATTATTTAATTTAATATGCATAAAAATATATGCATTAACCGACACACTTAAAGTTGATTCAGCAAAGATAAAACTCGTTGAAAAATTCACAGTTGGGAGAATACTTTTAATCGGAAACGATGTTACAAATGACGATGTAATACTTCGCGAGATAAAGACCAAAGAGGGCGGGAAATTTAAACTGGATATTCTGGAGAATGACGTAACCCGTTTGTATAATCTTGGACTTTTTAACCGAATCGATGTAATTCCTGCCCCTGTCAGTGACACTTCATTGAATCTCGTATTTGAATTCGAGGAATTGTTCTATTTTCTTCCCGTGCCTCAGGGCGGCATAAAGGAGGGCTCTTTTAAGAAGATTTGGGGTGGTGTGAATTTTCTGTGGAAGAACTTTAGAGGGATGAATGAAACATTGAACTTGAGTTTTGGCGTCGGTTACGAACCTTTTATTTACGCCGGCTTCAAGAATCCCTGGATATTCGGAGATTCAAATCTTTTTTATCAGTTCGGTGTGAAATATTCGCGCAGTTATCCGAGGAGTACGGGCATTTCAACGGACACAAACGTCAGGATATTCAATAAAGACGATGTTCCGACATATACTCTCGATAATTTCCAGTCAGATTTGAGAATCGGCAAGTATTTCGGCGAATATCTTTCGATATCAGGAATTCTGATGTATAACTCGCTGTCAACATCGGATTATGAACCCGGGAAAACTTTAAATGAAAACGGTAAAGACAGGTATCCAACAATATCCGCTGATTTGACATACGACTCGAGAGACTATATGAAATTTGCGACTTTTGGTTCATATTATAACGTGAACTACTCGAGAATAGGATTGTTCAGCAGCGTTTTCGATCTGAACAAGTTTCGTGTCGATTTAAGAAAATATGTTCCTATCAAAATTTCGAATAATTATTCCGTTACGCTTTCGGCAAGATTCAATACAGTATTGTCATTCGGCGGAGGCGAATTCCCGGTATATCTGAGGGAAAGCATAGGCTATATGGATATGATTAGAGGATGGGACAATTACGTGCTTGAAGGAGAAGACAAGGTGCTCGGTTCTCTCGAATTGAGGATACCCGTTGTTAAACCGTTTTATGTGAAAGGGAAGGACCATTTCATGGTAAAAAAAATGCCTGTGTTCAAGTATTTATCTTATCGTTACGGATTATACGCTACATTATTTTTTGACGTCGGCGGTGTCTGGGCTATGAAGGAGCAGCCTGTTAATACGCGTTTTAGAAACGGATTCGGAGCAGGTCTGAATTTCTTGCTTCCGCTTGATTTTGTCTTCAGAACCGACCTTGCTTTCAAAAAAGTCCGTGACATTTATAAAGGACAGATAATTTTTTCACTCGATTCATCATTTTAGCCATGGAATATTATTACACTAATCCGGAAAATATAGACGAAAAGAATGCAGTTCTGACCGTATCAGGACAGGATTCGAAGCACATCTCAAGAGTCCTGCGGAAAAAAACCGGTGATATAGTTAAGATTACGGACGGCTGCAGGAACATTTTCACCTCAAGAATCGTAGAAATTAAAAAGGATTCGGTGCTGTGCTCGATTCTTGAGAAATCATATAACCTGTTCGAGCCGGAAATGAATATGATGTTGTTCGCGGCGCCGCTCAGAAATCAGGATAGATTTGAGTTTCTGGTTGAAAAAGCAGTCGAACTCGGCGTTAACGAAATTACGCCCGTAATAACTCAAAATACAGTTGTAAAGTCGGAGTTTTCGTATAATAAAACCGAAAGACTGAAAAAGATTATGATACACGCGATGGGGCAGTCGCAAAGGTGTTTTCTGCCCCGTATGAATAAAGCCGCAACGCTCGTTGATATTGTTAAAATGACTGCAATTTTTAATAATAAGATTGTATTTTACGAATTTGCTGAGCAGGCGGAGGGATTTGTTAAAACGGATAATGATAAAGACGTATGCGTATTGTTCGGACCCGAAGGAGGATTTGAAAAAAAGGAGATTGATTTGCTTGTTGAAAATAACTGGCAGGTCCGCTCTCTCGGCGAAAGAAAATTGAGGTCTGAAACAGCCGCGATAATAGGAATTTACGAAATCATTAA
>DATMXZ010000297.1:0-8112 GCA_035561235.1 Ignavibacteria bacterium | reverse complement strand
AAATGGAGGTCAAATGTCAATAAAAGTAGGAATAAACGGATTTGGAAGAATCGGCAGACTGGTGTTCAAAAGAATGATGGAAAAAGGCGGCTTTGAAGTCGTCGCAATCAACGATTTAGCGGACGCAAAGACTCTGACTCATCTACTTAAATACGACTCAGTACACGGGAAATACCCGGGAGAACTAAAGGCAACGGAGACGGGATTTACACTGAACGGCAAGCCGGTTATGATAACATCGGAAAAGGACCCGACGAAACTTGACTGGGGCAAGAAGGGCGTCGAACTCGTAATCGAATCCACGGGAGTTTTCACGAACAAGGAAAAGTTATCGATGCATTTAACCGCGGGCGCGAAGAAAGTAATCCTGACCGCGCCGCCGAAAGACGACCTCGACGCTATCGTGGTTCTCGGCGTAAATGATGAAATATTAAAGCCCGAGCATAAGATTATATCAAACGCTTCCTGCACGACGAATTGTCTTGCTCCAATGGTAAAGGTACTTGACGAGAATTTCGGAATCGTAAAGGGTTTCATGAATACGATTCACTCGTACACGAACGATCAGGTGATGCTTGACCAGCCGCACAAGGATTTAAGGCGCGCGAGAGCAGGCGCGGTAAACATAATTCCGACGACGACAGGCGCGGCGAAAGCGGTCGGGAAAGTTCTTCCGCATCTTAAAGGAAAACTCGATGGATTCTCGCTCAGAGTCCCGACACCCGACGGCTCAATCACGGATTTCACGGTGATACTGAGCAGAGACGTGACGAAGGAAGAAATAAACGCCGCGATGAAGAAAGCTTCTGAGACAAATCTGAAGGGAATTATGGAATACACGGAAGACCCGATAGTCTCCTCCGACATAGTAGGAAACGAACATTCGTGCATATTCGACGGATTGTCAACAATGGCGTTCGGCAGTCTTGTCAAGGTAATCGGCTGGTACGACAATGAATGGGGATACAGCTGCAGAGTCGTTGACTTAGCGAAGAAAATTTCTTAGTTTGTATAAATTATTTATAAACTTTTTCACTACTTGCAGGGCTGTTTGATTTTCAAACAGCCCTTTTTTTCTTTAATGATTGATGAATGATGCGGAGCGGAAAGAATAGAAACAGGGAATACGTCATGCTGGGTATTGTCGTAGCGGCTGTCGCGGTCTGGCAGTTCGTGTTCATATATTTTTATCCCGACAGCGATACCGACGCGTACGCGCATTTCATTATCGCGAGAGATTTGGTCAGGAATCCTTACAACTTCAGTCTGCACTGGGTCTGGCTTCCGATGTTTCATTATATTGACGCCCTGTTCGTGTCCACGGGTTTCGGAATGCAAGCAGTAAGGATTATGAACGTTGCAGTGTGGGCGGCTGTACCGGTTCTCGTGTATGTCTATCTTTCAAGAAAAAGCGCGGAACGTATGATTCCACTGACTGCGGGAATTATTACCGCGGTATTTCCTCTGGGGATTCTAATGGGAAGCACTGCGCAGCCCGAGCCGCTGTTCACCCTGTTGATTCTTCTGTTTGTTTTCCTGTTCGAAGAGAAAAAATATATCCTGTCATCCGTGATTTTATCTTTTGCTTGTCTGATGAGGTATGAGGCGTGGGCGGTATTGGCTTTCACGTTCATCTACCTTGTCATTTCATACTACAAAGCGAGAGCGGACAAGAGCGGGCATAATGAATTTAAGGTATCGCTTAATATTTTATTGCCGGTGCTGTTAATCTCGGTTTGGGTCGTATTGAGATATTTGTCCGACGGACATTGGTTCGCATTTCTTCACGGCACGGTGAAGTTCGCGAATGACGCTCTTGACGGGTCAAGTGCAGTACGGGGCGGATTATTTAATACTTTGTACGATATTATTTTCTATCCTGTTTATGTACCGTTCCTGTTCACCGGCATTCTCGTGCTTTTGATTCCTTTCGGATTCAGAAAGTTTTTTTCTGAGAATCGTTTTCTTGGTTATTGCGGCGCGGGAATATTATTATTCATAACAGCAAGTTGGGTGACGAAGTCGAATCTCGGCTTGAACAGGCATTTCACATCGATTATACCCGTTTACTCAATAATGATAGCGTATGGAATCAACGGAGTAATCCGCAAAAGTCAATCATTTATTGAAAGACGAAGGATGGGACAAGCGGGCGGATCCATTATTTCCGTAAAAATGGTTTCGGCAGTAGTATCGTTGATTATGGCATTCTATATTATTATGTGGCTGTATATCTGGCAGAAAGACAACAATAAATATTTCGACGGTAGATTCCGGGCGTCTTCGTTCATCAGCACGCTACAGAACAATACTATAATCTTGAATAACGATCCGATGATAGAAGTATTCAGCGGATTGGATTACAGGCGGTTCGAGCATTACTGGATGACGGACAGCGCGGAAACGATTACATACATAAACGGAAGATTGCCGGAGTTAAATGAATTAATTGTCGTGAAGAATTCGGTAAACCCTTTTTTCTCTCAGGGGAACGGTGAATTATTATTCGAGACTACGAAAGACGAAAAGAGCGGAGAGAAAATCAGAGTTTACAGATTTAAGAAACATTAATTTGAGGCGTCGATCGGATTCGAACCGATGCATGGCAGTTTTGCAGACTGCTCCCTTAGCCACTTGGGTACGACGCCAATTCTATAAAAAACGAAGAGCGGGAAACGGGACTCGAACCCGCGACATCAACCTTGGCAAGGTTGCGCTCTACCAACTGAGCTATTCCCGCAATTGTGACAAATATAGTTTTATTCGTAATTTTTTTCAAGTCTTATATGCCTCTTTATTTCAGGGATTTTTTCTGCACATAAAACCCCTTGAAATCATTACCTTTAATTTCCCGTACTATTTTGATAAATTCAAACGTGTTCTCGGGAAGATTAAATATTGAATTCGAGCCGAACCGCCTTTCGTGCCTGTACGACGCGAAATCGGCAAAAGGTGAAAAGATTATCGACCTTACATCATCCAATACGACTAAATCGGGATTTATTTATGACACAAACATACTCACAAAAAATTTCCCGGAAAGCAGCGTAATGATTTACAATCCCGACCCGAGAGGATTGATTGCTGCGCGTGAAACGGTACGGGATTATTATAAGGAGATCGGGAAACAGGTCAATATAGAGGACATCTTCATAACTCCGGGAACAAGCGAAGCGTATTCGTATCTCTTTAAACTTCTTCTGAATCCGGAAGATGAGATTCTAATCCCGCAGCCGTGCTATCCGCTTTTTGAATATCTTGCTATGCTGGATTCAGGCTGCGTAGATTATTATCCGTTGAAATACGAGCACAAAAACGGGTGGCGCACGGAATTCGAAGTCTTAAGAAATCGTATAAAGGACAAAACAAAGGCTGTCGTAGTCGTAAATCCAAATAATCCCACGGGCTCGTACATAAAATCCGCCGAATACATCGAGTTCCTGAGTATTTGCCGGGAGCATAAAATAGCGTTAATCGCTGACGAAGTGTTTTCGGATTTTTTAATCAGTCCGTGTTCCCACTACCTGAAAACAATTTCAGGCGAAGATTCATATCTTAATTTTATACTCAATGGATTTTCTAAAATGCTCGGGCTCCCGCAATTTAAGTTCGGGTGGATAATCGTAGAAGGGGAAGAGGACCTGAAAAATGAAGCCTTGAAGCGGCTTGAAATAATTTCCGATACGTATCTTTCCGTGAGCAGTATTATTCAGAACATATCGGGTAATTTATACGAGACGAGAAATAAAATTCAGAGGCAGATTTCGGGTAGAATAACGGAAAATTACGAACTGCTTCAGAATAAATTTCTTCTTAATCCCGATATCAGGCTTCTCAAGTGCGAGGGCGGGTGGAGCTCGGTACTGTCTTTCGCGAATCTTTTAATCCCCGAAGATGATTTCGTTTACAACCTTCTCGAAAAGAAGAACGTGCTTGTCCATCCGGGCTATTATTACGACTTTGACAGGGAAGGATACGCGGTATTAAGTCTGCTTACCGAAACAAAACTGCTCGAAGAAGGTATTGACCGAATATTATCGCTGTATGCGTGAAAGCCGGTAAAAAATCCTGTTCTGAAATTTACTTCAGCACTTCCGTCCCCGCAAACTCCCTGTATAAACTCAACTGATTGAGAATGAAATCGTAATCCGTGGTATTATCGCAAATCAATTCGGATATGATTTTTCCGAGACCCGGCCCGAGCATGAATCCCTGTCCGCACATACCGACTGCAAGAAAGAGATTACCGATTTCCTTTGTCCGTCCTACGATAGGGAATCCGTCGGGCGTCATAGGATACAGACCCCGCCAGGTCCTTCTTATCCTGAGGTTTCTCAGCCGCGGGTACAGGTTCAGCATTCGTTTAACGACAAGCGGGAGGAACACCGAAGTGTTGTCGGTATCCTTGCCGAATATCTGCGGTCTCGGCGTTATGCAGAAAACGACCTGTCCTTCCTTGTTCTGGTAGAAATAATAATTCGCGGACTGTTCGTCCATTCTTAGGTCGACCACCATAGGCCTAAAGAAAGGCTGAACGGGTTCAGTGATTCCGGCTTCGTGGCAGTCGGGGTCGACAGGAATATCCAGTCCGTAAAGATTTCCCGTATCCCTTGCATACGCGCCGCTCGCGTCTATGATGATTCCGGCTGAGTATTTATCCTTATTCGTTATGACGGCTGTAATTTTGCTGCCGTCTTTTTCAAATCCCGTTACTTCTTCGTCAAAGTAAAATTCCGCTTTGCATTCTCTCGCGAGTTTCAGGTAAGCGCCCGTGACTTTCAAAGGTGACGCGGAGCCGTCTTCGGGCGAGAACGTGCCGCCGAGAAGGCCGTTCCTGTTTATGCCGGGCACGAGTTCGTCAACCTTCGCGGGACTTATCCAGTCGATATTGAGATTAAATTGCTTTTGGACGTCAAGAAGTTTTTTCAGTTTGTCTTCGAGTACGGTATCGTATACAGGGAAGAGATATCCGCCGTCAATCCAGTCTACGTCGATGCCGTGTTCCTTTTTGAACCTGCTTATGATATCGATAGTCATCTGGCAGATTTTAATCTTCGCCGGGTCCGAAAATGTAGCGCGTATCCCGCCGATTGCCGCTCTGTTCTGTCCTCTGCCTTCGGACGAGAGCCTTTCTATTACGCAGGTTTTCAGACCTCTGTTTGCTAAATAATACGCTGCGGGAACTCCGATGCTTCCTGCTCCGATTATTATTACATCATATTTCTTCATTCTGTTTCCCCGCTTTCTTCATTAATGATTGCGCCCATCGGAATTTCTATGCTAAGTGGTCTTTTGGTCGCCTGCGTGACTTCATACCAGTTGACTCCTGCAGCCGAAAAAATTCTCGGAAGAAGTATCGAGCAAGTCCGTGAGCCGCAAGCGCCCATTCCCACACGTATCTGCTTGAGTTGATTCGCGTCTTTAATATTGTTCTCTTTAATGAACTTAATTATTTCACCGACGCTGACGCGTTCGCAGCGGCAAAGTATGCTGTTGTCGGGAATGTAATTGAATACGGGTTTCGGCAAAGGCTTTATTTTATCCTCGTCCTGAACCCTTATGCCCGCTATCTTCGCGGCGTTTTCAAGGCTTACTTTGAAAGTTATTAAATAAGTTTTATATTTTTTGTTAAGTTGAATCTTTATTACTTCGCACTTTTCGATTTCATTGCCCTCTGTGTCGGTAAGCGTCACAAATTCCCCAACGCCGAATGCCGGGATAAATTCGTGAGGGAGTACGACTTCAGCCCATTCACCGTAAAGTTTCTTCGCGACTGAAATCGCGAGCCCCGGACATACGGCGATACACATACCGCATCTCGTGCATTCTTCGCCTGTATAATAGGGGAGGTCCATTATGTTGCCGAGCGCTTCCTCGAGTTTAATCGACCCTGACGGGCAGACCGATATGCAGGGATTGCAGGGAATTTCCTGATAGCAGTGCATAATCGGAGTGTAGTTCTCGTTAATTTCCACGACAGGCTCGCTCTTGATTTTACCGGGTTTGGATTTCAGTATTTCGGCTTTAGCGAACCACGACTCGTCGATTTCAACATCCTTTCCGAGTATCTTCGCGAGTTGAAGTCCCGCGATTCTCCCGCCGAACATCGCCGAAGACGCTTCGGCTATCTCGTCAGCGTCGCCTGTTTTGACGGTGTTGTATCCGAAATTTACCGCGGTGTTATAAAACTCATCGATGGAACTGAGACCTACCGCGATAAGAAGCGTATCGACCTCGAAAGTCTTTGCCTTTTCAAGAAGAGGGTTGAAGGAATCATCCACTTCGGCGATTGTAATCCTTTCAACTTTGCCGTTACCTTCGGCCGTGAGTACCGTATGTTTAAGATAAATCGGAACGCCCATTCTCTTGATTTTATCGGCGTGTACTTTGTAACCCGTAACGTCGTCAAGTATGTCCGCTATTCCGACGACTGTAATTCCCGCCTGAAGCGCGTGATATGCCGCTATCAGACCGACGTTGCCGCTGCCGATTATGAAAATCCTGTCGGATGATTTAACGAGGTCGCGGTTCACTAGCGTCTGAAAAGCGCCCGCGCCGTACACACCCGGGATGTCATTTCCGGGAAACACGAGATTCTTTTCCCTCGCGCCCGCTGAAATCACGAGTCCCTGAAAATCGACGAGAGCGTAATTCTTATAATCTATGAATAAACCGGCTTTCTTATCCTTGTATAAAGCCGCTACTGAGGTATTCGTAAATACTTTTATATTGCTGTAAGTCCTGATTTCCTTCTCGAGAAGCGCGGCAATCTCGATGCCCCGCTTGCCTGCGTAACAGTCTTCAATCGAGCCGAAAAACTTGTGTGTCTGAAGCAGAAGTTTACCGCCGAGTTTGTCCTTATCGTCAATTAAAATTATTTCAAACCCGAGTTTCGCGAGTTCTATTGCCGAAGTCAGTCCCGACGGACCGCCTCCGATTACGAGGACGTCGCATTTCAGGTTTAAAGGCTTGAAATTTTCAGGTTCCCTGTCGTCAGGCGGCAGTTCGGGAAGATGAATTAAAGTTCTTATTTCCATTCCTTCTTTAAGAGGCGTTATGCACGACTTTAAAGGCTTTCCGTCTATTATCAGCGTGCAATGCGAGCATTGCCCGTTCGCGCAGAATATTCCCTGCGGAGCGTCTTCTACCTGATGCACGGAGAATTCCCTGACTCCGTTCGCGATAAGCGCCGATGATACCGGCTCGTTCTCGTATCCTCTTTGCGTCTCTCCGTTGAATTTGAAATTAACTTTTTTTCTGTCTTGGGTGGTGTTTAATACCGGGTGCTTGTCAATTCTATTCATTATGAGGTTATTAATCTGTTACATTGTAAAAATCGTAATTTTATTGAAGGCATTCAAGGATAATAAATGCGAATTCGGGTATTTTCATATTTAAATTCTCCATGAATTATTTGAATTGTTTTTTAAAGGCATTTCTGATAATATTGAGCGTTCGAAAAATTTAAGAAAGGTATAAAAATGAACAAATTACGCGCATTGGTGATTTCTGTTCTATTTGCTTTTACATTTAGTGGTGTGTTTGGTTATACGTTTATGAACGAAAGTTCAAACTCGCCGGCTGAACAGACTTCTAAGCAGCAGAAAAAGAAAAGCAAGAAGACAAAAAACACCAAGAAGAAAAAATCTTCCGGTAAGAAGAACACTAAGAAAAAAACCGGCAAGACAACGAGCAAAAAAACAAGCAAGAAAACAAAGAAGACCGGTAAGAAGACAAAGAAATCCGGAAAAACTTCAAAGAAAAAAGGGAACCGGAAGTACAGCAAGAAAAACAGAAGAACTTCCAAAAGAAACAGAGTTGTAAATACCACGCCGAAGAACTACACACCGAGCACTAACAACGGCACATATACTCCGCCCAAGAAATACGATCCCGAAACCAAGGAAACCGAAAAGAAGGGCAGAGAGTACATCAGGGAAGATAAGCAAGAGAACAAACAGGAAGGAAATTTTAAAAAAGAACCGAAGAAAGAAGAAACAAAAACTGAGAATCAGTAAGACTTAACCGTTATTAAATTATACTAAACCTGCATTAACAAATGCAGGTTTTTTTATTCCCGTTCCGGTGTCAATAATTAAATTATTAAGGTGA
>DATMXZ010000296.1:0-7049 GCA_035561235.1 Ignavibacteria bacterium | reverse complement strand
TTTCGAACCGGGATGAATCAGTCCGCCTTTTTAATAATCCTGTACTCGAATATTTTTCGCACATACATCCCGCGACACCAGTAGTGATTTACGTTCCAGTAGTACTCGCATCGCTGTATTTCGGAGCGGGGAGGTCGAGTCTGCTGATAACGGTGATGTTATTCGCGGGAGGCGTGTTGTTGTGGACGTTATTTGAATATACATTTCACAGGTTTGTTTTTCATTTCAATCCGAAATCGGAAATCGGCAAGAAGATACATTTTTTATCGCACGGAGTGCATCACGATTATCCGCGGGACAGGACGAGGCTTGTAATGCCTTTGCTGGTAAGTATTCCGCTCGCCTTGATGTTTTATTTCCTGTTTCAGGGAGCGCTTGGTTATTCCGCATACATGCAGTTCTTCGCGGGATTTGTATTCGGGTATGTTTGTTACGACACGATACACTACGCGACACATCATTTTAAGATGAAGGGTCGGATAGGCAATTATCTGAAGGAGTATCATCTGAAGCATCATTACGTTAATCCCGATTCGGGTTACGGTGTTTCGAATCCACTGTGGGATTACGTATTCACTACGGTTCCCGTGTACGGAGAAAAAGAGCGGAAGCAGGTATCATTGTAAGACGGGCGGGTCAAGCGTGAAATAAAACCGCGTTCCCTCGCCGGGTTTGCTTTCGATGTTAAGTTTCGAGCCCAGAATTTCGAGCATATCAGTACAAATCATCAGACCGAGTCCGGAGCCCTTTTCATTTTTAGTGCCTCTTGTAGTAAACGACGAATTAGAACGGAGGATTTGATCTTTTATTTCATCGGACATTCCTTTGCCTGTATCCTTCACGGACACTTCAATAAGATTATCCTTTAATTCCGAGTGAACAGAAATGCTTCCTCCTGCGCCCGTAAACTTAATAGCGTTATCAACGAGGTTTGTAAGCACCGTATCGACAAAACTTTTATCAGCATAAGCGACGGTTCCCTTGAGAATATTATTTTCGAGCGCGATGTTTTTTCCCGAAGCGTTCGGTCTCTGAAGGTTCAGAACGTTTTCAGCCGCGTCCGATAAATCGAATTCTTCCCTGTGCGCTTTTATGTTATGCGACTGAAGCCGCGACCAGGTAAGGACCTTGTCAATCACTTTATACATCGATTCGGAAGAATCCTTTATGTAACCTATATATTCTTTTCTCACATCGTCAGTGTAATTGTCATAGTCGAGACTGAGCAGGTGCGAGAATCCGTTGATGCCGTTAAGGGGATTTCTGAGGTCGTGCGACAGAATCGAAAAGAACCTGTTTCTTGTACCGATAAGGTCTTCGAGGTCCGCCTTCTGCTTCGAAATTGTTTCGTGCTGAAGGGCGAGATTTTTATTCATCCTTTGAACATCCCTTATTCGCACGAGAATTACCGCGCCGATGGCTGCTAAAATCAGAACTGAGACGATTATGACCGTCCACATTCTTGTATCCCTGACTGCTTGCTTCTGCTTTTCGATTTCGAGGTCGTATTTCTTCTTGAAAGTATTCACGTCGCTTTCCATCTTCTCGTTGAATATGGTTTTCCACAGTGTATAGAATTCCCACAGATAATCATACGCTTTTTCGTGATTGCCGAGTTTATGGTAAGTTTCCATCAATAATCGGAGCGATTCTACTCTGTAGATTTTTATTCCCGAATTGAGGGCGTCTTGCTCGCTTCGTTCGCAGTATTCTATTGTTTTTCCGTAGTTCCCGTCGAGGAAATATGAACTTGCGATGTTATTCAGAATGTTAGGCGCGTCCTGATAGCCGGGAATGGATTCGGCAATCTCAAGGGCGGCAAAAAGATATTCGCGGGCTTTATCGGTCAGGTATTGGTTGTTGTAAATAGCACCGAGGATATTATAATTGCTGATTGTCATTTCCTTAATGCCGGAAGGTATGGACAACTCAAGCGATTTATTCGCTTCTTCCTCCGCCTTTACAAGCATAGTAGAATCGAACCTGTTCACGGCAACCTCATAATACACCGAGGCGAGGCGGTTATGAACCAGGCAGATGCCGTTAACGTCATTGAATTTTTGGAAAACAGCGTTAGCGCTGTTCAGGTATTGCATCGCGTCTTCGTACTTCGAAACAGCCCTGAAAGATTCTCCGAGCAGCGCGAAAGTGTTACCTAATTCGGAGTCTTCCTTGAATTTTTCCTGTTGTCTTATGTTCAGGCTTTTAAAAAAACACTCGAAGGCTTCGGGATAATCCGCTTTTCTAAGATAGAGTTTTCCAAGGTCGTTGTACAATTCGGCTGACCTTCTGTACTGATTGAGATTTTCAGATTTAACGATAGAGTCGAGCGTTTGTTCTATCTCGACGTCAATCCGTGTTTTTACATTCAGGATTGAATCAGTCTGAGAAGTGCTTGGTAACTTCACCTGAAGCCGCGCGGAAGGCGCAAGAAGCAGCAGAAACATTACTGCGCCGAATATATGAAGAGCGAATCTGATAACGTTAAAATTAAATTTTATGAAAACCGGATGAATTGATACAGTATGTATTTTTTCATAACAGGTAAATATATTACATAGAACCGAATAAAAAAACGGAAGTTTTCGTTCACACGTCAGGAGCGGGAAAATCTCTTGTCGAGTTCTTCGGTAGTAAGCCTTATCACCGTAGGTCTGCCGTGCGGGCAGACATAGGGCATGCTGCACTCGAACAATGAATCAATCAGATTAATCATTTCCTCAGTCTGGAGCGGTTCTCCGGCTTTTATGGCACTCCTGCAAGCGAAGGATTTAGCGAGGTTGTCGCGTTTGTCGAGATTCAGTTGAATTTCATATTCCTTGTACTGGTCGATAAGTTCCTGAAAGATTTTGTTCTCGTTTCCGGGTTTGACGTCGGACGGAATTCCCGTCAGTTCGACCGTATCAGCGGGCGCGAATTTCAGAGCGAAGCCGAGATTGCTTATTTCGGATTCGAGTGATTTCGAAATCTGATAGTCGATCTTTGTAAGTTTTATGCTTATGGGAAGAAGCAGTTGCTGCGAGAATGATGATTGTGAGTTCAGCCGCATCACCGCCTTTTCGTAAAGTATTCTTTCGTGAGCGGCGTGCTGGTCAATTATCATAAGTCCTGTTTCCGTCTCGCACATTATGTATTTGTTATGGTACTGCCAGACGTTGAATCTTTCTTCGTCTTTTTTCTTATGCTCGAAAATGCTGCGCTGTCTGAAGCCCGGCAGGTCCGCAGGTTCATCATTTTCTTCGTTGAACTGTTTCTCGAAACTTTCAGGTGTTTCGCGTTTCGAAGCCTGAAAAATCGAATGAATGCCCGCGCTTTTTTCCGCGTCTGTATGCCTGAACCTTCCGAAATCAAAGTTTGTTGATTTTCCTGAGGTCGTATGTTCGAGAGTCTCTGTATCGTTACGTGAGCCCGTTCCGAAAGACATATCGAAAGTAATGCTGCTTTCTCTCAGAGAGTCTTTAACGGTTTTTCTAATGAAGCCGAACATCGCGCCTTCATCCTCGAATTTAACTTCGAGTTTTGACGGGTGCACGTTGACGTCAACTTTCCGCGGGTCGATTTCTATGAACAGGAAGAAAGAAGGGTAGTTTCCTTTTTCTATAAGGTCGTCGTAGCCCGAGTAAACGGCGAAGTTAAGGTTCTTGTTTGTGAAGAATCTACTGTTAAGATAGAAGAACTGGTCCTGCTTCGCCTTCTTAGTAAATCCGGGTTTCGATATGAAGCCGTTAAGTTTAACGAGTTGATTGCCCGACGCGATAACGATTAACGAATCGGAAAATTCCTTTCCGAAAAGTTCTTCGATACGGAGTTGCAGTGTAGCGGGCTTCAAGTCGAAAATCATTTCGTCGTTATTAAAGAACCTGAATTCGATTCCGGGATTTGAAATCGCGAGCCTGACGAATGTGTCGTAAATGTGCCTGAACTCGGTCTGGTTTGATTTAAGGAAATTTCTTCTTCCGGGAGTATTATAGAATATATTTTTTACGGAGACGGAAGTGCCGGGTTCGAAATTCGCTTTCAAGACTTCTTTAACTTCGTTGCCTTCAATTTTAACGAGCGTGCCCACTTCATCGCTTCTGAGTCTTGTTTTCAATTCGACCTGCGAAATCGCGGCAATCGAAGCGAGGGCTTCGCCTCTGAATCCGAGCGTACGTATGTTTTCGAGGTCGTCGTAAGTCGATATCTTGCTGGTAGAGTGTCTGAGGAAAGCGAGTTTAGCGTCTTCCTCGTTCATTCCCGAACCGTTGTCGATAACGTTGATGAGTGTTTTTCCCGCGTCCTTTATCAGTACGGAAATTTCTGTCGCGCCGGAATCAATAGAATTCTCGATTAATTCTTTCACGACGGATTCGGGTCTTCCGACGACTTCGCCCGCCGCGATTTTGTTGTAAAGGTGCTGGGGCAGTATTTGAATTTTGTTATTCAATCTTCGAGATTATTTTATGCGCCTTCCTGTGTTTGGAAACGTGGTATTGCTTGTCATTTGAAATTATGCTGATGTTGCCGTCGGGTTCAAGCATCGCGAGTTTTACGTCCGAGACGGATTCTATGCTGTGCTCTCTTATTGCCGATTCGAGTTCATCTGTTGTGATTTTTTCCTTGTCGAGGTTTCTCCTTACAATTTTCCCGTCGTGGATGAGAAGCACTGGCTCGTCGTTAATAAGCAAACTTATTTTTTTGCTCTTGAAAGCGAAAAGTTTTAAAAGCAGGTTGACGAGGAAAAGCGAAGCCGCGGCGATGATGCCGCCGAGAAGGGAAGAGTCGGGACCGACCATCGCGTTCTGCACGGAGTTGCTTAGCAGAAGAATAAAAACGAGGTCGATAACCGAAATCTGCGACAGTTCGCGCTTGCCGAATATCCTAATCGCGACAATTATGAAAAGATAAACGACAACGCTTCTGAATACTATTGAATATATTCCGTCCGGCATTATTTTTCTCCGAAAATCGCGTTCACAAAATCTTCGCTGTCGAAGACCTGAAGGTCGTCGATTTGCTCGCCTACGCCGATAAAACGCACGGGTATTTTCATTTCATTGTTGATTTTAACGACGATGCCGCCTTTCGCGGTTCCGTCAAGTTTTGTCAGGATTATTCCCGTAACTTTACCGAGAGCCTTCGAGAATTCCTGCACCTGATTGAGCCCGTTTTGTCCCGTCGTCGCGTCAATCACGATGAAGATTTCGTCCGGTGTATCGTCAATGACTTTCCGCATAACGCGCTGAATTTTCTTCAACTCCTCCATAAGATGGGATTTGTTGTGCAGCCTGCCCGCTGTATCGATAATAACGACGTCAGTATTTCTTGACACGGCTGCTTTCACCGTATCGAAAGCGACGGACGCGGGGTCTCCCGTGCCGGGATTTTGAATTATGTCAACTCCCGCCCGTTTCGCCCAGATTTCGAGTTGTTCGTTAGCCGCAGCGCGGAACGTATCCGCGGAGCCGATAAGCACGGACTTTCCGGCTTTCCTGAAATTATAAGCGAGTTTACCGATTGACGTTGTTTTGCCTACGCCGTTTACGCCGACGACCATAATTACGAATGGTTTTTTTGTTAGTTCGAAGCCGAATGAACTGAATGATGACGTCGATACGGCAAAAATCTTTCTTACTTCATTTTTAATTAGAGTATTCAGTTCTTCGTCGGTTTCGTATTTGTCTTCTTTTGCTCTTTCTTTTATGTTCACAATCAAAGTTTCGACAGTATCATAGCCGATGTCGGACGATAAAAAGATTTCTTCGAGTTCGTTCAGAAACTCTTCATCGATTTTTTTCTTAGCGTTTACAAGCCTGTTTATCTTGCCGAATAAATCATCTTTAGTCCTGTTTAAGCCTTCCTTTAACCTTGTAAATCCAATCTTGTCAAGAAACGACATTATTCCTCCGGATATTTAAAATAATTTTGTTAAGTTCTTTGCGATAATCATTCTCTGCACTTCGGACGTTCCTTCGCCTATAGTAACGAGTTTCACGTCCCTGTAAAGTTTTTCGACGGGGAATTCCTTTATGAATCCGTAACCGCCGTGAATCTGCACTGCTTCGTTAGCGGCTTTCACTGCGAGTTCGCTGGCAAAGAGTTTTGCCATCGACGAGGCGGTGTTAATGTTTTCGCCCGCGTCTTTCATAACGGCGGCTTTCAATATGAGCAGCCGTGCCGCGTCGGCTTCCGTCGCGAGTTCGGCAATCTTGAACTGTGTCGCCTGAAATTCGCTCAGGTGTTTCCCGAATTGTTTCCTTTGTTTCGCGTATTTTATCGAATTCTCAATCGCGCCCTGCGCAATGCCGAGCGACAGCGCGGCTATTGCTATTCTTCCGCCGTCGAGAATTTTCAGTACCTGTCTGAATCCTTCGTTTTCCTTCCCGATAAGATTCTCTTCGGGAACTTCAACATTCTCAAAAATCAGTTCGGCGGTATCCGAAGCGCGCATTCCGAGTTTATTTTCTTTCTTGCCGATTCTGAAACCCGGCATACCGGGTTCGAGAATGAAGGCGGAAATACCGTTCTTAGGATTTGACCTGTCCGTTACCGCAGTCACGACGTAAACGCCGGCGACCGTTCCCTGAGTAATGAACATCTTGCTGCCGTTGAGAATGTACATCCCGTTTTTTTTCTCCGCGTAAGAAGCCATAGAAGCGGCGTCGCTGCCCGAAACGTTTTCAGTCAGTCCCCAGGCGCCGAGTTTTTTCCCTGATGTAAGGTCAGGGAGATACTTCTTTTTCTGTTCTTCATTCGCGAACGAGTAAATATGGTTCGTGCAAAGACCGTTATGCGAAGCAATAATGAGCCCGACGGAAGGGTCAATCTTCGATATTTCTTCAATTATTAGCGCGTATTCAACGGTGCTGAACCCGGCTCCGCCGTATTCATCGGGAAAGATGATTCCGAGGAAACCCATTTCGCCGAGTTTTTTCGCCAAATCCATCGGGAATTCCTGTGATTCGTCGAATTTCATCACGAACGGCGCGATTTCCTTTTCAGCAAAGTCTCTCGCGAGTTTTTGAATCTCTTTCTGGTGTTCAGACAGTTTAAAATCCATACAGAAAATT
>DATMXZ010000295.1:0-8000 GCA_035561235.1 Ignavibacteria bacterium | reverse complement strand
TTTCTGTTCTTACTCGCGGCGGTAAATCTGTACGCTAAAGACCCCGGCGATAAAGTAAGCAATTTCACGATTAACAATTACGACGGCAAGGAATACAATCTTGATGACGCTCTCAAGAACGGATATGTAGTGATTATGTTCTGGTCAACCGAATGCCCTTACGTGCAGCCGTTCAACGACAGAATCAACAATTACGTGAATGAATTCACTTCGAAGGGAATAACGTTTTGGGCGGTTAATTCGAATTCAACGGAAAGTGATGAACGCGTAAAAGAGCACTCCACCGAGCATAAATACGTATTCCCGATGCTAAAAGACAATGGAAGCGTTGTGGCGGATATTTTCGAGGCAAACAGGACGCCTGAAGTTTTCGTTCTCGGAAAGGACAGAACTATTCTTTATCACGGCAGAATAGACGACAACAGTTATGCCGAAAAAGTTACATCCAACGATATGAAAAACGCGCTGAAAGAAATTCTGGACGGAAAGGAAGTGTCCGTCAAATCGACGAAGTCTTTCGGATGCACGATTAAAAGAGATTCAAAATGAAATATATATTTATAGCAATATTGATGACACTGTCCCTGAATTTATTCGGGCAGGAGATAAAACCGGTCAAGTCAATCGGCGACCTTGAAACGATAACAAAATCGACGGAAGGCAAGGTTACGCTTTATAATTTCTGGGCGACCTGGTGCGGACCGTGCGTTCAGGAATTTCCTCACCTTGTAAAACTCTATAACAACTACAAGGACAAGGGATTCAACCTAGTCTTTATTTCGGTTGACATGCCCGAACAGGTACAGACGAAAGTCGTTCCGTTCCTGAAAAAGCAAAATGTTGACTTCACGACGTACTACAACGATTTCAAGTCGATTGACGACTTCATAAATTATTATGACAAGAACTGGGAGGGAGCGATTCCCACCACATACATATACAACAAGGATGGTAAACTCGTAAATAAATTTTTAGGCAGCCAGACATACGAATTTTTCGAGGAGGAAATAAAGAAATATCTGGACTGACAAGTTTGCAACAAATTAAATAAAAGGGGACAATCTAAATGAAAAAACGCATTACAATCGCCGTCGTGCTGATAGCATTCGGCGTATTAATCTATCAGAACATTACGGCGCATTCTACCGGCATGACAGGAAGAACATTGAAGCCGGGGAGCGACCCGGGATGCATTTGCCACGGCTCTTCGCCCACGTCATCAGTTAACGTAAACATAATCGGTCCGTCTTCAATGGGAATGGGCGATACAGCGACGTTCATGCTCAAGATAAAAGGCGGTCCATTGGCAGCGGCGGGATGCGACATAGCGTCGAGCAGCGGCAACCTCATAACGAGTCCGTCGGAATCATTCCTTCAAAGATTAGCGGTGGGAAGCGATTTCGAACTTACACATACGTCACCGAAGGCGCCTACGTCCGATACGGTCACTTTCACTTTCAGATACATAGCGCCGAACACGACCGGCACAGCGACTATCTACGCCAACGGAAATTCGGTCAACCTCAGCGGTACGTCATCGGGTGACAACTGGAATTACGCGTCAAGCAAGACAATCAGCGTTACATCAACCTCCGTAAGAGAAATAAACGGTACCGCGTCATCTTTTAATCTCAAACAGAACTTCCCGAATCCGTTCAATCCCGTGACAAAAATCCAATACGGGTTAAGCAAGCCGGGCAACGTTACGTTAAAAGTTTATGACGTTGCGGGAAAAGAAGTGGCGACGCTTGTAAATCAATACCAGAACGCCGGAACGTATGAAACGGATTTTAACGCGTCCGACCTCGGACTCACGAGCGGTTTGTATTTTTATTCACTGATTTCAGGCGATAAGAAGGAAGTCAGAAAAATGATTCTTACAAAATAATTCATTAGAAAGAAAAAGGGTGCTTTAAGCACCCTTTTTTAATTTTCATTAAATCCTGTAATAATCACCGCGCCAGTTCTTCACGGCTTTCTTTATATCTTCTTCCGACATTCCTGTCTCGGCCGCCTTCATAGCGAGTTCCGGAAATTCCTCGTCGGACGCGAATCTCAGACCGATAATCTGCCTGATTGTCAGTCTTGAATCAAGCGGTTTACCTGTCAGCAGATAGTGGCGAAAATTCTCCTCCGCGCGTATGGCTCTGTCCTGCGCCTTTAAAGAAAAAGTCCTCAAAAAGTATAACAGCATCAGGAGCACGAAAGATACGAGGAACAGAAACAATCCCGGCTTCAGCGACGTGCCGGCATTAAATGCCGTTATGGTATAATAAACCGAGGATATCAACAACAATATGATTAGCGGGAAAGTAACCGAATGATACATGAGAACAAACCTTCTGTGGTTCTTGTAATTCTGTGTTTTCATCGCTTTGATTTATGATTTTGAAAAAGTTTTTATTGCGTCCCAGGCTTCCAGCACGTGCTTTTTCTCAACATTAGTCTGGGCGACTACAAGTCTTAACGTGTATTTTCCGTTGAGTTTAGTATGAGATATGTATATTCTTCCTGAATCGTTTATTCTCTGAAGCAGTTTCTCGTTGATTGTATTCAGTTCCTCTTCGCTTTTTCCCGCGGGTTTGTATCTGAAACATACAAGATTGCAGGTCAGAGGAGCGAGAATTTCGAAATCGCGGTCGGATGATACTTTTTCGTAGAACATCTTAGCGAGTTCTATGTGACCGCGAACCTTTTCCTGCAGGCCTATCACGCCGAACGACCTTATGACAAACCAGAGTTTCAACGCCCTGAACCGTCTCCCGAGCGGAATACCCCAGTCGCAGTAGTTGTTAACGGCATTGTCCGAACGGGTTTTCAGGTATTCCGGAACAATTTCAAAAGTATTCAGAAGAGAGTTTCTTTCTTTAAGGAAATAAGCCGAACAGTCGAAATTCGTGAACATCCATTTGTGCGGATTGAAAACGAACGTATCCGCTTCTTCTATACCTTTGAGGAATTTCCTGTATTCAGGAAGAAGGAAAGCCGTACCGAGGTGAGCGGCGTCAACGTGCAGCCAGAATCCGTATTTCTTCTTCAATCCGGAAATTTCTTCGAGGGAATCAATCGCGGTGCTTCCAGTCGTCCCTAATGCCGCGACAACGCATAACGGTGTATATCCGGTGTTCAGGTCAGACTTAATCGCTTTCTCAAGCAGTACGGTGTTCATCGAAAAATCATCCTTCACCGGAATCTTTACGAGGTTCTCCCTTCCGATACCTGTTATCTTAACCGCCTTTTCAATCGAAGAGTGCGCTTCCGATGAGCAGTAAACACGGAATTTTTCTTTGCCCGAAAACCCGCTCCTGTTGATTGAAAAATCCGACAGAACTTCCCTCGCGTTTATCAGAGACGCGAGTGTCGAAGTCGAAGCGGTATCCTGTATCACACCCGTGAAAGTACCCGGGAGACCTATCATATCACGAAGCCAAACCATCACCTTTTCTTCGAGTTCCGCGGCAGCGGGCGACGTTTCCCATTTCATTCCCTGAACGCCGAGCGCTGCAGTTATTACTTCAGCCGCAATCGACGGAACACTCGAATTCGCGGGAAAGTACGCGAAGAACTTCGGACTCTGCCAGTGCGTTATTCCGGGCATTATGATTTCGTTGAAATCACCGAAAATCTTTTCGAAAGATTCGCCGTTCAAGGGAGGCGCGGAAGGAAGCCTGCCGAATATTTCACGTATTCTCGACTTCGATTTCACGGGCAGGTCTTCTATCCCGCGGTAATAATCGGTAATCCATTTCCTGAGTTCAGGAAATATTTCGTTTATGCTGTCTTCGATATCCATTTTTATTTTTGCATTTCGGTTATGAACTTTTCCCTGAATTTTGCGGGCTCGATTTTTTTAATGATGTCGATAAGTTTATTGTAATCGCTTTTTCTCATCTCATTCAGGTAGGAAAGGAAACTTTTCAGACTTCTCGCTGAATCCGGAAGGTGCGTTCCCGAAATTTTTTTGCTGAATTTATTAAGTTTTTGAATCATTACATCGACGTCGTGAATTTTTCCCGCCCTTTCAACGAACTCTTTAACAAGCGCGTGTTGACTCCGAATACTCATTCCGCAGTATTCCGTTGCGAATTCCATGTTGTATCTCAGAGGTTTTGACTTTATCCTGACGCTGTGAAGGAGTTCTCTGGAACTGTTTCCCGCAATCAGCCGGGAAGTATAATCCGTAATCCTGTCGTACTGTTTCAGGAGTATAAGACGAAACTGAGATTTAAGGCTGAGCGATACGCGTCCCGTCATCAGTGAATTGCTTTGGGAAAAATACTCAATCATTTTATCCGCGCCGGAAATAAATTCGGTCAGCAGCGGCGACTTCATTATTCTCTGCTTCTTTGTCGCGATTTCTGAATTCAGATTTTCCATAAACCGCACTGTGAAAGGGTTCTTTATCTTTATTATCTTAAGATACTCGTTTGTGATTTCTGCGCAGACATCGAGTTCTCTCGCGGCTCCGAACAGTTTGATTAGTCCCTTTGTGTTCGCTAGATAAAACTTATAGTATTCGTCGGGCGATAGGTAGCTGAATGATTTAAGCAATGTTTCGAGTTTTCTCGAAGAGACCCTCGCGTCGTGCAGGTCATCTTCCTTACCTCCCGTTCTGAACGCTTCGATTTTCGAAGACAACAATCCAATTTTATCGCGGAACATAGTTCCGTGTTCGGCGCTGCTTTCAGATGTTTTACTGTATGGCACAGGCAAATTTTCTATTTTACATAAAATTAAATTAATTTATCAATTAATACTACATTAAATGCCCGTTACAAAAAAGAAACCGGCGCGCGGATTTATAACCTCCGGATTAAAAAGGAAAACCCGGGAGAAGGAGGAGTCCCCGGGTTTTTGTAAAGGAGAAAGCTATGAAAAACTACTCTTATTTATTTTATCAGTACCATTTTCTTTGTTATAATGTTGCCGCCCGCTACAAGCCTGTAGAAGTAAACGCCCGTTGACACCTGTTTTCCGTTGGCATCAAGTCCGTACCATTCGGTCGAATACTTGCCCGGCTGTAACTTGGAATTTATGAGCGATGTTATTTCCCTGCCTGTCAGGTCGTAAATTTTAAGCGAAACGTTCGTTGCCTGAGGAAGAGCAAAGTCTATCTTCGTTGACGGATTGAAGGGATTCGGATAGTTTTGTGACAGTTCGAACACCTTCGGAATTTCCGTACCTGTCTGCTGCACGCCGACGGAATAGTTGATTGAAGCGAGAAGAACCTGAACGGTATAGAACGGATTGTGCATTCCAAGACTTCCGTCCGCGGTAATCATTTTATAGTTGAAGTACGATTTTCTTAAGTTCAAGTTCATAGAGTCTCTCGCGATAATACGCCAATCAATTGAATCCAGGCCGACAGGCGGGAGAGCGATTCTAAGATTCTTGATGCATCCTTCCACTTCTTTTTGCCACGGTTCGATATTATTATCGTGGTCAAAATCATCAGGCGCCATGAAGTCGTCGAAACTTGTAACGCCCGGATGGCAGCCGAGACAGCCTTTAACGTGATCGTAGTTTGTCGCGGAATAGTGAAGATTCATCGAGTGTCCGCCGACTTTATCGTGAGTCACCGTTCCTGTATCAGTCGTCGTAGCCATATGACATCCTACGCATGCACCCTGAATATTTTTATGAGAACCGGAAATAAACACAGAACCCGGGAACGATGCCGCGTTCTTGCCCCATAACACGTCGCCCTGTGTATTTTCGTGCGGACCCCACGTGCTGGAGAAGGAACCCTTGACAGTCACAAACGTCGCCGCGTTTCTTCTCGCCGAGTGGCAGGAAATACAAGCCCTTCCGGTACCCGCAGATGAGTATGACACTCCGTTCGCAAGCGTATCCGAACCCGCGAATGGCACTCTTAATGAGGATTCACCCGAACCGCCGTGAGGATCGTGGCAGGTCTGGCATCCTATAGGCGTCTGATCGCCTTTGTTGAGCGCTACAGGGTCTTTTCTGTTATACGAATAGTAACCGATGAAGTCCCTTCCGTCGTGGCAGCGGTTGCAGTCATTAAGGTTATTTCTTAAACTGTCCGCTACATTGCGTCCTTCCATAACCGGGTCTGAATGAAGCGAACTTCTCCACTGTGTATAAACAGTATGTCTCCAGTATTCTTCGTGGCATTGACCGCAAACCTGCGGCTTGTAAGGAATCGATATCGCTGTCGTATCACCTGTTGAGGCGTGAACTCCGCCCGCTCCGTGGCAGTTTTCGCATCCGATTGTCGCGAATTGCACGAGCGAAGGATATTTTGTTTTAAGTGAATCCCAGTTGCCCTTTTTGGGAGGCGACCAGGCTGACCAGTTCCAGCCGACCTGTCTCGCGACGTCGTCAAAACCGTGATTGTCATTATAAGCGTTATGGTCGTAGCCGACCGTATGGCATTTCATGCAGGCGGTGCTGTAATAAGCCGCGCCTCCGCTGTCTATTTCATTCTTGAAAATTGTCGCGTGTCCGCTGACTTTCCATTTGTTGAATATCGCCTGGAAGTTGGACCAGGTAGCGTGGCAGGACATGCAGTTAGGGTATGCCGCAGGAACATTGTCGAAATTACCCACGCCGACGAAATTCGCCGAGGTAATCTTGATTGTCGTATCTTTTGTTCCCGTTGAAGTCGTAATCGAAGCTCTGACTATGTAAGCGCCGACAATATCCGTTTTGAATTTATACCAGCCTAATGAAGGCACGGAAGTTATTGTCGCCGTTGAACCCGCGGGTTTGGAATCGAACGTCCAGTTGCTGCTCTGAACGGCGGCAGTGTCTCCGATGTTCATAACAGACATGTAAACCCACAGTTTGTTCGCTACAACAGGCAGTCCCGTCGTAACACAAGAATCCGGCACCAGAGCCGGCGTATTCTTTAACATATCAGGCGTTACCATCTGAGGTAAAATTTTTGGTTTCGGCGCGGAAAATATAACACCCGCCGTGAGAACCAAAATCACCAAACTTGTAATCGTTTTTTTCATAACTTTGTATTTATTTAAGAATCTATTTGTTTTCAATTTCTATTTATGATAAATGCAATATATATGCCGAATCATAACATATTGATAAATTAAGATTTATGTTTAATCACATATTATATATGTAGATTAATTTCTCAATGAATGATATTTGTGGGGAATTATAACACACAGAAAAAAAAACCGCTGTGCTTTCAGGGATGTGCAGCGTGAAAAATTGCGAAAAAAGACAGCAGGCTCCGATTTGAACGCAACCTGCTGTTTTTTTTATAATTATTTTACGGGCATCGAGTATATGCTCTCTTCGATTAAGGGATTTATTTCAACCTTATCAAGTATCATCGTCTGATTGCCCATTTTCGATTCGGAAGTTTTAACTTCCATCAGAAAAGGAATGGTCAGTTCGTCGATTTTTTTATAGTTTTCATAAGTAGTCTGCGAATCAATCTTTTTTCCCATAACAGTTACTTTCTTATCAACTCTTAAAAGATTGCCGGTTGCGTCATCTATGTAATAATACTGCTCGTCATTATCGGGACCCGTATATTTTATCTTATATACGTCCTTACCGTTAAGACTCTCCTTACCGATTAGTTCCGCTTTGGCGCCGTCTTCTTTATAAGTGAACAGAACGCTGTATGTTCTTCCGCGCTGCTTAAAAGATTTCAGCAAATCTTCATCGATTTTTTCTGGGTCTGACGAACCCATCATCGGATTAATAGTCCAGCCGGTCACGCCGTCGCAGCCTTGCTTCATAATCATTCCCTGAATGTTCACTTCAAGGTAACTTTTGTCGGGAAAGGATGAATACATCGTAAACGGGAAATCCATTCCCATCATGCTCATAGAGCCGATTGCCTTCATAGTAAGAACAGCCGTTACCGCGGTTCTTCCGCCTGACGCGTCGGCGTATTTTTCAATAATCTCATCGACGGTCTGAGCATTCAAACCCGCCGCGAGCGCGAGTAAAAATAACGATATACAGATTACCTGAATTTTTTTCATTTTATTGTTTTTGTT
>DATMXZ010000294.1:0-4789 GCA_035561235.1 Ignavibacteria bacterium | reverse complement strand
GGTTATTGTTTTACCGAATCTGCTGTATTGTATTTATTTTTACTTGATATTTCGCAATTTTAAGTAATAACTATTATAAATCCATATTCATGAAAAATTTATTCTTGTTTGCTTTATTAGTTCTGCTTATTTCGGGTAACGCTAAATCGCAGGACCTCAGCGAAGTCCTCTCTAAAGTCGGCAAGGACTACGCGCAGAAATATCTCGAGCCTCTGACGACGGGGCTCGGAACAAACCTGAATTCAGGATTCATCGGCGGTTTCAATCCAGGCGGATACAGCAAGATACCCGTCTGGCCTCATTTCTACGCGGGCGTAAAATTCTGCGGAGTCGTTATGCAGGACGCGGACAAATCCTTTGACCTCGCTTTTCAGACCAACATAAATTACGGAGGTCAGACCTTGCCCGTCAACTGGACGGTATATAACGCGCCGACGGTATTCGGAAGCAGGACTCCCGCCGTCGCTCACGGAACGTTCACTTACGCGGGGCATCAGCGCGATACGTCAATAACTCTCGTCGGCGGACTGGAAGACTCCAAATTCGTTCCGCTCTTCATTCCGCAAATAGGAATCGGCACGGTGTTCGGCACAGACCTTACTGTCAGAGGATTGCCCGGATTCGATGTAGGCAGTTACGGCTCGTTCAAACTTTTCGGTCTCGGACTCAGACACAACATCGGCGCTTACGCGAAAATGCCTTTCGACATTTCAGTTCAGTTCGGATATCAGACGTTCGCGATAACCGACAAGAACAAACGCAAGTTCATAACTGCGGATTCCTATTTCGCGAACCTGCAGTTGAGCAAGAAAATCGCGATTGTCACGATATACGCGGGCGGACAATACGAAAATTACAGCGTTGACGTCGATTACATTTATAATAACATCAACATCGCTTTCAACCAGAAAGGCGATAACTCGTTCCGGGGAATCGCGGGGGCGACTCTCAGCGTCGGACCGTTCCACATAAATGCCGACGTGAACTACGGAGCAAAGTTCGCTTTCACCGGCGGCTTCGGTCTCGGTCTGTAACCTGTTTTTTTATTTTGTAATGGAAATAAAAATAAAAGAAATAGAACCGAACGAATTAGTAACATCCGTTGACATATTCACCGAATGCTTTCTCGAAGAACCGCTTCACATATTAGCGTTTCCTGAAATTGAAAAAAGGATGAAGTGCACACGCCTCGTTTACGAACTCGTTGTCTATCATCTCGTTCCCGGACTGAAGATGAAAATCATCGGCGCGTATATCGGCGGCAATCTCGTCGGCGCGCTCGACTATACTCCCCCGAATAAAAACGCTTTATGGTCGGAAGAACTGGATGAAGCCGTCAAAGATATGAGAAGAAAAGCGGATGACGAAGCAATTAACATAATCGGTGAGTTCGCGCAATTAAGCGGGATGGTCAAACCCGAAGAAACTCATTTCTATATCAATGACGTTGCCGTGCTGAAAGAATTCAGAGGTAAAGGCATAGCAGGGAAATTATTCAAACACGTAGAAAACGAATGCCTGATGCATCCTGAAGCGGTCTGCACCGCTCTCGACGCCACGAGTCCGAAGAATATTTCACTTTACGAGCACTGGGGTTACAAAATCTATAAAGAAATCCCTTTCCACGACATCACCTGCCATAAAATGAAAAAACAAATCAAATGAAAAGTCCTTTATGAACAAAATCACACGCGTGTGCCCGTCAGGACTTTCGTCCTGACGGTTTTATTGTCATGAATTAATTTCTTCCAAAGAAAAGTGGGTTTTCTCCTGAAAGACACAAAAATGATATTTTTTGAGTAGAATCAGCAATTTATTCTTCAGGAACAAGTCCGCGAGGAGTAAAAGCATGTCCGCGAGGAGCAAAAGCATGTCCGCGAAGAGTAAAAGCATGTCCGCGAAGAGTAAAAGCATATCCGCGAGGAGCAAAAACATATCCGCGAGGAGCAAAAACATGTCCGCGAGGAGTAAAAGCAAGTCCGCGAAGAGTAAAAACATGTCCGCGAGGAGTAAATGAATGTAACATTAGTGCGAGAAAATATTTCAAACCAGTTTCTCCTCCTTCCCAAGGTCTTCCTTGGGAAGGCATTCTTACGATACTGCTCTCAAAATGTTCGTGTCCGACAGGGCTAACGAAAGTTTACAAAATGTTATCGCATATTTCTCAAAGGCATAAGTGTTCTTAGTGGTGAAATAAGCGCAGAAATTTTCGAGGCAGACTCTTTTAATACGAGACCGCTTTTCCGCTGCCGCGCCTGTCGGAGTGTCCGGTCATCGCGCCGTCCGTGTCGAATATAATTCCTTCGACGCGTCCGAAACTGTTAACGGTTTTTATCTCGTATCCGATGGTTTTCAGTTCGTCAATCACGCCTTCGCTTAAACTGTTCCTTTCCGCCTGTATGTAATCGGGAAGCCACTGGTGGTGTATGCGGGGAGCGTCTATTGCCTCTTCCAACGGCATTCCGAAATCAATTATGTTTATTATTGACTGAAGCACGCTCGTTATTATCTTTCCCCCGCCCGGCGAGCCGATTACGAGAAACGGCTTTCCGTCCTTCAACATAACGACGGGAGTCATCGAACTAAGCATCCGCTTTCCCGGTGCAATCGCGTTTGCTTCATTTCCTATCAGTCCGAAAATGTTGGGTTCTCCGGGCTTGACGGAAAAATCGTCCATTTCGTTGTTAAGAAGAAAACCGGCGCCCTGAACCACTACCCTGCTTCCGAAAATATCGTTTAGCGTCGTCGTCAGTGATACAAGATTTCCCTTCGAGTCGGCAGCCGATATGTGAGTCGTCTGGCTGCTTTCGCGGGAAATATTTCCGGGTGTAATTTCCCTTCTCACTTTTCCGAATTCGAAATTTCTCATTCTCTCTGCCGCGTACTCTTTTGAAATCAATTCCTTCAGCGGCACTTTATAAAAATCAGGGTCGCCCATATATTCCGAACGGTCGGCGTAAACAACCTTCATCGCCTCTGCAAGCAGGTTTATGTACCGCGAACTCCCGTATCCGAGAAATTTCAGATCGTAACTGTCGAGAATGTTCAGAAGGTAAATCAGGCACATCCCGCCGCTCGACGGAGGTCCCATTGTAATCAAGTCATACCCCTTGTATTTCCCTTTAATCGGTTTCCTGTCAACACATCTGTAATTTGAAAGGTCTTCATAAGAAATGATTCCGCCGCCTCTTATCATTTCCGCTACAATCCTGTCCGCGGTTTCTCCTGCGTAAAAACCGTCTCTTCCCTTATCCGAAATCAGGCGAAGCGTGTTCGCGAGGTCTTTCTGAACGAGCAAATCGCCTTCGGAAAATTTTCTGCCGAAAATTTCTTTTGAACCTTCGAAATTTCCGAATTCCCCGCCGTATGAGTTCAGCGCGGAAGCGAGTTCGGCGTTAATGCTGAAACCGTTCTCCGCGAGATTGACCGCGTACGACATTACGTCCGCTCTTTTCATCGTTCCGTATTTTTCGAGAATGTGAAGCAGACCCTCAACCGAACCGGGCACGCCCGAAGCGAGATGTCCGTCGGTGCTTAAATCGGGAATCACGTTTCCGTTCGAATCAAGATACATATCACGGTATGCTGATGATGGAGCCGTTTCGCGGAAATCAACAGACACTTCCCTGCCGTCGGAAAGTTTAGCGACCATAAATCCGCCGCCGCCGATGTTTCCCGCCTGCGGATAAACTACAGCAAGCGCGAATGCAGTGCCCACAATCGCGTCAACGGCGTTTCCCCCGCGTTTCATTATATCAACACCTACTTCGGAGGCGATTTCGTTTGCTGATACGACTACGCCATTTGTGAAACCGGACTTACAGAAAGAGAATTTTGTTTTATATCCTGAATCGGTGAAGTTTAAAGACAGAATGACGATGAGAACCGCTAAGAAATATTTGAAATATCTTTTTCCCTTCGTCATTCGAGATTGATTTGAATTTTATAATATAGAGCGCTCTTATATTCTTCCTATCTTCGGAGGAAATCGCTTGAACTCGTTCTTCACAATCATCCTATCGACTTTTTCAATAAATGATTTTTCGAAACCGAGTTTCACGAGTTCTTCTGTTGAGCGCTGCTCGTCGAACTTAGCGAAAAGGTATTTATCTACTTCGGCGTAAAGAATTCCCATTTCGCCTTCGTCAGTCTGCCCTTCCCACAGATCGGCGGACGGTCTTTTATTGAGTATTGATTCGGGAACACCGAGATGTTTCGCGAGTCCGAAAATCTGTGTCTTGTAAAGGTCGCCGACGGGATTAATGCCGCAGGCGGAATCACCCCACAGCGTCGTGTATCCGAGATATATCTCGGTTTTGTTTCCGGTTCCTATGACAATCGCGTTCTCGCGCGCCGATTCGTCGTAAAGAACAATCATTCGCATACGCGCCATTACGTTTCCTTTTCTGACCGATGAAACATCGCCGTCAAGTTTTCCAAGATACGAATCAACCATATCCGTAATTTCGACTTTTTTCGAACGCATTCCGAGTTTCTTCACGACGCTTTCTGCGTCCGTAACACTGCCCTTGCTGCTTGTCTTGTAAGGCATAAGCACCCCGAGCAGGTTTTCTGCCCCGATTGCCTTCGCGGTTAGAAACGCGGAAACTGCGGAATCTATTCCTCCCGATAAGCCGATTACGGCTTTTCCGATACCGATTTTATTCAACTCCCCGCGGAGGAAACCGACGAGTTTTTCTTCGATAGACTGATAATCGTAGTTCATAAAATTTTTCAGCAAATTAATCAATTAAGGAAAATAAAAAAAGCCGTCAGAAAATCTGACGGC
>DATMXZ010000293.1:0-16306 GCA_035561235.1 Ignavibacteria bacterium | reverse complement strand
ATTTTATTGTTTGTCTTATTAATTTTAACCGCCGGATTTGTTTATTCTCAGACTTTGGAGCAAATAAGGGAAGAAGCAAATCCGACCGGTTATTATATCGATAATTCCGATTACGCGAAACTATGGGAACAGGTTGTTCGGGCGAAGAATTCCGGTAATATTGAGTTGTACAAATCACTGAGCGCCAGAATTAGTTCCGAGTTCCCCGATAAATTCAAATCGGAAAATGCCGGATTTAATTCTCCTCTGCAGGGAGTATCTTCCGATAACCGTCCTCCTTTCAATAACTACAGTCCTGACTGGGGAGCAGGGGACATTAAAATATCCGCGGGTTCAATTTCCACGGGAACACCCGGAAATCCGAGATCAAATTACAGAACAATCAGGCTTCAAACTGACTCGACCGGAGTTCTGTTTGCGGGATTCATGAACGGTACGAGGGATACACTGAATTTCTTCCGTTCGACTAACAACGGAGCGAACTGGACGCGTATTACCTTTTACTATCTTACGGGTGGTTTTAAATTCCATTCTTTCGATATGTTCGTAACCGATTCCCTTAGTACGTCCAGAATCGGATGCGCCGCTTCGGTCACGCCGTCGAATGCAAGTTACGCCGGTGATTTATACTGGATTTCCTTCAAAGCAGACGGCACGGGCGGACGCTCGGCAATTATTAAATCAAAAGTTGACGGCAAAGGATATGTCGGTCCCGCGATAGTATCGGACGGTTATACGTACGCCGCAAGCACAACATACTGGTATGTCGCTTATCAGCAGATAGATACTACCACAGGCGTTACAAATCTCGCTTTGCTTAATATGTCAACCAACTGGGGTTATTCCTGGGTTGTGGACACTGCGCGAGGAACTTACAACGATTACGAACTAGACGTTGAATACAGCCACTTTCCGGGTGTGGACACCATTTATGTCAACCTTACTAATAACCTCACCGCCTCGAATGAAAATATGAGGTTGAGATATGTCGGTCTTAGCGGAATCGGAACGGGAACTTCCTGGAAGCAGTTCAACACGGGAGCGTCAAGCGATCCGGAATACTGCGGAATTCTCGCCGTTAATAGACAGACGAACGAGATGGGCGTTTCTTATACTAAAAGTACTGCATCGGTCGAAAATATTTATTACGCTTATGTCCTGAACGGTATATCGCCTTGGGTCACAGATGTCGCGTTGACATCCGCATCCGTAAACGAAAATCTCTCGGCGCTGCATTGCTCCGAAGGTCAGGGCGCGTTCAGAATAGCGTATCACGTATCAGGCGGCTCATACGATACTATAGTTTATAAGAGCACGTTTTCGTTAGGCTCGGGATTCTCGGGTCATCAGGTCGTTAACGTTACGAATAGTTCCGCTTCAGGCATTAAACCGGATGTGGCGGGATTCAGAACAGGAGCAAGCTCATTCGCGGGAGGCGTTATGTTTGCCGGTTCGACAAGCAATCTCTGGTTTGACGCATCAAACCTTACGCCGACGGACATTAAACACGAAAACACAATAGCGGAAAATTACGAACTCCGTCAGAATTTTCCGAATCCGTTTAATCCTGTAACGACTATCAGATTTTCACTTCCGAAAAATGAGTTCGTTTCTATAAGGGTTTATGATATCACGGGAAGGGAAGCTGCCGTGCTGGTTAATTCGCAACTTAACGCGGGTTCGCATACCGTAAGTTTCGACGCGAAGAACCTCTCGTCAGGCATTTATTTCTACAAAATGATTTCAGGTAATTATTCCGAGATCAGGAAAATGATGCTTATTAAGTAAAACTTTATCTTTTCGGTATCCCCCGCGCATTCGTGCGGGGGATTCTTTTTAACAGGCATAATTGTAACACATCTCTCATCGGTAGTTATATCCTCAATAATGTGTAGAATACTTTTTTCTGTTTTGTTATTATGATGTAAATTCAACCTCAATCATGAAACGCGCAATCACAAATTCACATAGTTGCAAACCCGCAAAGAAAAGCATTTGTAAAATCGGCGTTGTAACATCTGAACACGCAAAGATTATTGAACACCCATCTTTTAAAGACACCCTCAGAAATAGTTACGGCATTGATTTTCGTTCACTGCCCGAATCATCCGAAGGTTTTACGTGGACCACAGATAAAAAAGGATATTACACAAAAATAAGCCCGGGAATCCGAAAAATTCTCGGTTACAGAACGAAAGAAGTTTTAGGTAAAAGAGCCGCTGATTTATTTACGTGTGAAAAAAAACGCGTGTCTAATAACTGTTTCCCCGGACTGCTGAAAACCCGGAATCCGTTTTTAAAAGTTGAAAGCATTTGCCGCAAGAAAAACGGAAAAATCGTTTATCTGGAAAACAGCGGAACTCCCGTTTGTGACGTTAATGGCAGATTCGCAGGATATATCGGATATAGCCGCGACATAACGAAAATGAAAATGTCGGAGGAACAGTCGATAATCAAGAGTTATGCGGTAAACTCATTGTTAATTGGTGTCGGGCTCGCTGATTTGGAAGGAATTATAACATATGCGAACGATGCGCTCATTAAAATAACCGGATTTCAAAGCAGAAAAAATCTGATTGGAATGCATTTCTCGAAAATAGCGGGTCAGACTGATTATAAAAAAATCATGTATGAATTGAATCGCAAAGGAAGTTTCAGCGGAGAAAGATGCGTGCAGCGTGAAGGAGGCAGGAATGCCTGCATTACCGTGAGGGTCAATTATGTGAAATCTCAGAGTGGCAAACCTATTTGCCTGATGGCATCATTTGAAGACATTACGGAAAGAAAAAATTCGGAAAAGGCGTTAAGAGAATCCGAAGAAAAATACAGAAACCTTTTTGAGACAATGACGCAGGGGCTTCTCTATCTTGACAGCAGCGGAAGAATAATTACGGGAAATCCATCGATTGA
This sequence comes from Ignavibacteria bacterium, assembly GCA_035561235.1. Taxonomy (GTDB): domain Bacteria; phylum Bacteroidota; class Ignavibacteria; order Tepidaquicellales; family Tepidaquicellaceae; genus CAIKZJ01. The sequence continues at coordinate 13,396 of DATMXZ010000293.1, read as the reverse complement.
AAAGATTCTGGGAATTCCGAAAGAGCAGTTCATCGGGAAGCCGCTGAAAGAACTAAAAATTAAATTTCTAAAGGAAGACGGTTCGGAAATAAAGTACAGGGATAATCCCGCTGTTACTGCGATTAATACCGGCAAAAAGTCAAAGTCTGTTCTGGGCTTGAAAAATACGAAAACAAATAAAACAATTTGGGTTTACGCCGCTGTTGTACCGCATTTCAGACCCGGAGAAACCAACCCGTTTCAGGTTTTTATTACTTTTCAGGACATTTCCGCTGAAATTGAAAACAAAAGGCTTCAGGAAAAACTAAATGAACGCACAAAAAATTACGCGATTAAACTTGAAGAGGAGGTAAAAGCCCGCACGAAAGAAATTGAAACACTTTACAGTTTTAACGACGCGATAATTGATAACGCGGGCATCGGAATAATATCTTCAACAGTTGACGGAACGATACTGACGTATAATCCCGCCGCGGAGGCAATGCTTGGATATAAACCGGACGAACTTATAGGCAAACATTCAATTATGAAACTTCTTGATGAGAGCGAAATAAAAGCGGGACTCTCAAAATATGCAAACCACAAGAAAAATCGTAAGATAACATTCAATTATCTGATGCGGGTTGTTTTAGAAAAAATTCAGGGAGCATTCGAATGGAATCTGAAGAGAAAGGACGGAACGCTGTTTCCAGTCGTGCTGTCTCTCAAGCAATTAAAAGGCGTATGCGGTGAGAACCTTGGATATGTCGGTGTTGCAGTCGATATCTCAAAACGGAAACAAATGGAAGAAGCGCTTAAAAAAAGCGAGGCTGAGAACAGGGCAATCGTAAAATCCGTGCCGGATTTTTTATTCAGAATGCGCAAGGACGGTACGATTCTCGGATATTACTCTGTTGATAATAGCGCTTTATATGTGCCGCCGTCGATGTTTCTCGGCAAAAAGATACACGATGTATTGCCTTCAAGTCTTTCTGACGCCGCAATGGCGGTGATGCGGAAATCGTTAAAATCATCCGGAGCAATTTCTTTTGAATACGAACTGCCGGTAAATAATGTCATCAGGTATTTCGAGAACCGCATTACGGCAATATCGGACAGCGAAGTTCTTTCCATAATAAGAGATATTACCGACAGGAAAAAAGCGGAAAACGCTCTAATTGAATCGGAAAAAAAATACCGAAAACTTCACGAAAGCATGATTGACGGTTATGTCCGGATTGACCTTAACGGGAACATTCTCGAAAGCAATGAATCGTATCAAAGACTAACAGGCTATTCGTCCGAAGAACTCAGAACAATGTCTATCTGGGATATAACTCCCCGCAAATGGCATGAAGGTGAGAAAAAATTTCTTGAAGAGCAGGTCTCGAAACGCGGCTATTCGGATGTTTACGAGAAAGAATACAGAAAAAAGGACGGTTCACTTTGCAACGTGGAAATACACGCTTTCATATTGAAAAATGATTCCGGCGAGAAGGAAGGTTCCTGGGCAATCGTCAGAGATATCACATTGCGAAAACAGGCGGAAGAGGCTCTATTGCTGCAAAGCGCCGCATTTGAGTCTTTCATTTATCCCGTGGTAATTACCGATGCTGACTCCGTTATTCAATGGGTCAACCCTGCATTCACTACTATGACGGGCTTTTCCAAAGATGAATCTGTCGGTAAAAAAACAAGTATCCTGAAATCCGGAAAACATTCGAAAGAATTTTACAAGGATTTATGGGACACTGTCCTTTCCGGTCGTGTATGGTTCGGAGAATTGATTAATAAAAGAAAAGACGGTTCACTGTATTACGAAAACGATACAATTACACCCGTATTTGACCATGAAGGCAGGATTGTAAACTTCATCGCGATTAAAATCGATATTACCGAGCGAAGGAAAATGGAAAACGACCTTAGAGAGAGCGATGAAAGATGGCAGTTCGCTCTCGAAGGCTCAGGAGACGGAGTGTGGGACCTGAACCTGATTTCAAAATCAGTGTTCATATCGCCTCAATTCAAGCGAATTCTGGGTTACGAGGATAATGAACTTACTTTATCATACGAAAATTTACTGCGGCTCTCGCATCCTGAAAGAATGAACCGAAATATTGAAGGATTGAAAAAAATGTTAGAAGGAAGCATTGATTTGTTCGCTTCTGAACAAAGATTGCTTTGCAAAGACGGATCGTACAAGTGGGTAATGGTTCGCGGCAAGGTTGTCAAGCGAAATGACGACGGCAATCTTTTAAGAGTAATAGGCACCCTGACCGATATCTCACAGAGGAAAAAATTCGAGGAGCAACTTGTCAGCAACCTGGAAAAGGAAAAGGAACTGAACGAACTGAAATCAAGATTCATTTCGACCGCGTCGCACGAATTCCGCACTCCGCTCGCTTCAATCCTCCTCATAAGCGACGCTCTCTCGACGTACTGGAAAGACTTCGATTCAAAGCAGATAAATTCAAAACTTAATAATATTAAAGAACGCGTGCTCCATCTTACGGAAATCGTAAACGACGTCCTCCATTTGTCAAAGATTCAAAGCGGGAGAGTTGAATACGATCCTGAAGAAATCGAGTTGACTGAAGTATGCAGAAAATCAATCGAGAATTTTTCCACGGATGAAGCGGAAAAGCGCGAGATTGTATTCGAATGCGGTCATGATTCTTTGTCCGTATTCATCGACAGGCGGCTTATTAACCAGATACTTTCCAATCTTATTTCCAATGCCCTTAAGTATTCACCAAAAGATCCGGTTATCAAAGTAAAACTTTTCACAACCGGTGACGAGATTAATATTTCTGTGAGCGATAACGGAATAGGTATTCCCGAAAACGACAAGAAATATATTTTCTCTGCCTTTTACAGGGCATCTAACGCTAAACTGATTCAGGGGAATGGTCTCGGTCTGAACATTATTAAAGAGTCTCTGCTGAGTCAGGGCGGCGACATTTCTTTTACAAGTAAAATTAATTCGGGCTCGATTTTTACCGTGCATCTTCCGAAAGGTAAGTTCGTCAAATAAAACCTGTAATTTATATCACATAAAAGCGGCGCGATTCAGCGAAATTATTGAATGACGTATGCATATAAGCGTAATCCATTGAGAAAATACTGCTTTATTCTCAAATCCCGCGAATAATTAAAGTGTTTTGTTACAAGTAATAACCTTGAATAAATATATCAAATTTATTACTTTTATTGTTTTGAAAGTTAAAGGTTACTCTTTATATGAAAAAGAATGTTCATCCGAAATATTACAAATGCAACGTAATCTGCAATTGCGGTGAAAACCGCGGTGTGCTCTTTACAACCCGCTCTACGGTGCCTGAAATAAAGGTTGAAATTTGCTCGTTGTGCCATCCGTTCTTCACGGGCACGCAGAAGATTGTCGATACCGCGGGACGCGTTGAGAAATATCTTAAGAAATACGGGAAAACTAAGAAAAGCACGGAAGCATAATTCGTTCTAAAATTTTTTAAGCCGGCCAAATTAAATTGCATAATGAGGCTGGCTTTTTTATTTTATAAAAAATTAAAACGAAGGCTATGGATTTTATTATTTTCGAGGATACAAGATATGAGAATCTTTATCCGCTCAACGTCCTGAGAAATTCGATGGATTTGAAAGCAGGCATATTCTCTTTCAAGGAAAGAATTATAAATTATCTGCCTCTCGGGTCGGCGGTAAATTTGTTCGTCAGGAATGAAATGTATGAACTTACTAAGGCCTTCAATAAATGTCTCGTAAACGAAATACCCTTATCTGAAACTGTTTTTCTGAACGGAAGGACGGTTTTCTCCCAAAGGTTCATAAACTGGATTGTCGCGGAACTTCCTGCCGACAGTAAGGTGGAATATGACGGCACCATAGTTGCGGCTAAAATTTCTGCCGGCGAAATAAAGAAACGTTCTGAAAATATTTCTTTTCCCGTAAATAATATTTTCTTCGAGGGGCTTCGCAATATTAACAATCTCAATTTCAATTTCGAAAACATCTTCGATATTATAAATTATCCCTGGGATATTATAAGGCTGTTTGATTTTAATCTCGCATTCGACCTGAGTTATCTGCTTGAAAAAGCGAGGGGAGCGGAAAAAAACCCAGAGGTCTCACAGGAGAACGAGAATAATTTCGTAAGTCCCTCGGCAAAAGTTTATCCCGGCGTTATTCTCGACACAGGCAGCGGGGAAATTTATATCGATGATAATGCGGTCGTTGAACCTCTGTCCTACATCAAAGGTCCTGCATATATCGGTAAGAATGCTGTCGTAAAATCGGGCTCGAGAATTTACGGACCCTGTTCTATCGGATGGGGCTCTAAAGTATCGGGTGAAATTTCAGGTTCGCTGTTTCATTCCTGCGTCAATAAACAGCACGACGGATTTATCGGCAACACGTACGCCTGTCCCTTCGTTAATTTCGGCGCTGACACGGTTACGAGCAATCTCAAGAATAACTACTCAAAGGTTAGGGTGAATTTTAAAGGCGAATCGGTCAATACCGGAATGCAGTTCCTCGGAAGCCTCGTGGGCGACCATTCCAAATTCGGCATCAACACTATGCTTAATACAGGTACAATTTGCGGCGTATTCGCGAACGTTGCGGGCGGAGGTTTCCCGGAAAAGAATATTGATTCCTTCTCGTGGAATATTCTCGGAAGCGAACCCGTTAAGTACAAGTTTAATGAAGCCGTCGAAACCGCCAGAATTGTGATGAAAAGACGCGGCATTGAAATGAGTGAAGAATATATCTCGCTCCTGAAAAAAATCTATTAAGTAATTCCCGTTTTCTTTTTTCCCTTGCTACACCGAGGATTGATTTGCAAATCCAATCGCTTCATCTATTACTTTTTCCAGCGCTCCCGTCGTTCCCGCGAACGGATGAAGTGCGCCGAACGTATGACCTGTCCTTTCAAGAATTAAAAGTTTCGATAAAGATTTATCGCATAGTTCGTACAATTCTTCGGCTTCCTCTTTTCCTACGGCCATATCCTCCGTTCCGTGAATTATAAAAACGGGAACCTCTATTTTCGATACCGCTTTTTTAATGCTCAGTCTTTCGCGGTTTTTTTCGAGGTCCTCGAGCAGCGAAACATTCATTCTCATTCTCTGATTTGTTCTTGTGTTCAATGCCTCGAGATACCCCCTCTCTTTCCAGGTCCTCTTCGTCTCTTCCCCGTAACGGTCGAATTCCGAAACCGACGCGAGCGTTATCAGTCTTTTTACGCGCCTGTCTTCCCTCGTTTTCAGTATCGCGATACCTCCTCCGCGCGAATGTCCAAGCAGAGTTAGATTGTTAAAATCATAATTATATTTTTCTTTCCCGCTTTCAAGAAAATCCAGCACTTCTCCGAGGTCGTCAAGTTCAGCGGAAAATGTATTCAGCGCGAAAAGGTCAAGTCTGTCAAAATCCACTGGCCTGTCCTTCGAATTTTCCGTTCCGTTAAGCGAAAAATTGAACGTAACAGTGAAGAATCCCGCGCCGGCAAATCTTTCTGCTAAGTATGGGAAGCATCCCCAGTCCTTGAATCCCTTGAATCCGTGGCAGATAACCAGCAGAGGCAGTTTTTTTTTAACGCTTTCGTCAAACCTTAAGTCAATATTAAGTATATGCCCGCTCGTGTTTTTGATTTTAATGTTTTTCATTTAATTCGTATTTTAACCTGATTGAAATTCTACACTACAAAATAAAAACATATACGATGGAAGAAAAGTTAATTAGTTTTATCAGAACCGAGTATCTCGACGACGACAGCATTGAAATCACGAAAGATACAAAACTGATTTCGAGCGGATTGATTGATTCTTTTTCTCTTGTCTCGCTTCAGACGTACATTGAAAGAGAATTCGGAAAACGGATACCCGCTCCCAAAATCACGGCGGAATCTTTCGATACAGTTGCGCAGATGATAGATATAATAAATCAGTTCTGATAAGTTGAGGCTTCTGTTCCTCTTCATATCGTTCCTCGTTGGCGCTTTGGTTATCTACTGGACCCTGCCCAACCAGAAATCAAGAACGGTTTTTCTCGGACTCGCCAGCCTGATTTTCATACTTCTCGCGGATAAACTCGCCGGACGAATCGTTGCCGTGCTGACTGTTTACACTTACTTTTTTTCAATCCTTATTGAAAACTCAAAACATAAATCTTTATATCATCATATCTCCGTCGCGGGTATTGTTATCCTGCTGGCTTTTTTCAAGTACATCGGTTTTCTTGACGGGTATATTCATTCGGTTACGGGATTCTTCCTGAACAGTCAAAATCATTCGTTTGAAAAAATTCTTATGCCCCTCGGTCTCTCATACATTACGCTCAGATACATAAGTTATCTGACTGATATTTACTGGGGAATAAACCGGAAGACCGATATATATACTCTGCTTTTTTACGGAGCACTATTTACGACCTTCCTTTCGGGACCTATAGACAGATTCGAGCGCATCGATAGGCAGATTAAAACTTTCAGAATCAATTTTGCCCCAACCTTTGTTTACGAAGGATTCGAAAGAATAGCGTTCGGTTTGTTCAAGAAATTCGTAATAGCGGACTGGACTGGTTATCTCATTAACTCGATAAGCGTAGGAAGCAATACTTTCACGGAAAAAGCAGTTATGCTCTTCGGATTTTCAATTCAACTCTATATGGACTTCGCAGGCTACAGCGACATTGCAATCGGTACATCGCGTCTTTTCGGACTTCGAATAATGGAAAATTTCGACAGTCCGTATGCCAAGCCGAACATATCTCGGTTCTGGAGAAGTTGGCACATATCGCTCTCCGACTGGATTAGGGATTACATCTTTTTCCCGCTCGGCAAAATCAGCAATAAAAAAATCTGGCTGCTCGTTTTCGTTCCTGTAATATCAATGGGCGTTTGCGGAATGTGGCACGGCTCGGAAATGAAATACGCCGTCTGGGGAATGTATCACGGCGCGGGACTGTCGATCTATCAGTTCTGGAGTTTGTATAAGAAGAAAAACAAATCTCTGAAGGCTGTTACGGAAACCGGTTGGTTCAATGCTTTTGCCGTAACGCTCACATTTATATTTATAACTTTCGGTTGGATTTTCTTCAGATGAAAAAGTTTTTGATAATATTGTCCGCTCTGGTGCTCGCTTTCTACGCTTCTGAATTCATATTGCATAACATTCTTAAATATCCAAAAAGAACAGCGTCCGTGAAATACGCATTCATATCGGGTATCCCGGGATTTGAAGTGTTGAAACTGAAAGAGCCGCATTCGGATTTCTGGTCTGTCGAAGGCGGAAATAAAGTCTATAAGTACAATAATCTCAGTGTTACGGGAATCGATATGTATCCCGATGAGAAATCAAAACTAATTTATGTTCTCGGCAACTCATACGTTGAAGCCGCTTCAGTTCCTCCTGAATCGACAGGTGTTTCCGTTCTTCAAAAACATTTGAATACTATTGACACGAACATAAAAGTATTTAACGCAGCGTACCCGAATAGCGATCCCTATACGCTTTGGTTCAGAACATTGTTCTTTGAAAAATGGTATAAACCCGATTATGTATTCCTGCTTCTTACACGTCTTGACTTGCTTGACCTGAACCTTCAGAAGCATAAAGATACGCTCGACTTTAGAACGCCTGAAAATTTCGGGAACGTATTGCCCGAATCAAAAAGCGACAGATATCTTGACGTGCTCAGGAAAAGATTCGCGGTTTTCAATCTTATATCGCAAAGCATCAGTACCGCGGGCGTGAAAAATGAAAGAATAAATAGTAATATCGACGATGTTTATGTGAAGGACATTGAAAAAAGCATGGAAAAACTTAAAAAGTGTCTTATAAAATTCAGGGAAAAGTTCGGAGACCGTTTCACCGTCATTTCGCTCGAAACCGATGAAGCAAAAAGCAGGATTATGGCTGACGTATGCGAATCGGTCGGAGTAGTTTACGCGAACAAAAAACTGCTGGTGTCTGAAAACCAATGGGAAAAAGGTCAACATCTGAACGAAAAAGGCAACAGGGAGTTCGGCGATTTCCTTTTTGAATTGTTTAAAAACCTCTACCTGAACCCGGAAACCGGGAAATTAAATTCACAAAACTGAAATGGAAAAACTCTTTGGATTCATAAAGAATGACAGCCTGAGATTATTTGTAATCTCGTTCATACTCTTTTTTATCCTGATAATTTCAGTATGTTCGATGGCATTGTTCAACATAGTTTCCGTCGAATCCAATCCGTTCTTCTATATGAACTTCTGATTAAATATTTTTTCAAAACAGAATATTTGATAAGAACTTATGACGAAGATTATTTCCGTGTTTATTGTCATCTTGTCTTTTCTGCAGATAAGCAGTGTCTTTTCTCAGGGAAGAAACCTTCCGTTAAACGTCTCGCTGATATATCCGCTTAGCATAAACCAGTCGAGAAAGGATAATGTAAACGTTAATGCAGGATTAATCGGGTCAAAATTCAATAACCTGAAGGGCATTGGCGTGAACTTGTTTTACTCCGTTCTCGATGAAGATGTCAACGGCGTGCAGTTGAACGGCGTGTATGCTGAAACGCGAAGAAGACTTAAAGGAATTCAGTTCGCGGGAATGATAAACACCGCGACCGAAGGCGGCTGGGGCATAATGGCAAGCGGTCTTGTCAATATGACATTCGATAACTTCAGCGGACTTCAGTTCGGAGGCATTTCAAACCTTTGCTTCGAAAACGCAAAGGGAATACAGTTAGCGGGTTTATATAACCTGGCGGGAAAAGACCTTTCCGTCCTCCAATTATCTGCCGCGGGGAATATCGCGGGCAGGCATATGAAAGGCATTCAGACAGCGGTGCTTTTTAATTTCGCGGGGCTGATTAACAAAGGACTCCAGTTCTCTGCAATTAATCTGACAAGAAATCAGCACGGAGTTCAGTTTGGTCTTGTCAACGTCAGCGACGTTAACAAGGGCTTTCAGTTCGGCGTCCTGAATGTTGTCGGAGCGCAACAGGAGGGGACGACTCTCGGTCTCTTCTATGTTTACGACAAAACGAAAATTCAAATAATGTTGTCAGGCGGAAACATAACTTATGGCACTCTCGGAATGAGGTTTAAAACGAATAACATTTATACAATGCTCGATTTCGGCGCTCCGGTTGTTTTTTCCAAATCCGAAAAATCACTTCTCTTCACTTACAGGGTCGGATATTCTTTTAATCTTAAATACCTGAACCTCAACACCGACCTTGGTTTCACCAGCATTTCAAGCGAATCAAATCAGGTAGAGGACAAACCCAGTAAAAACCAGTTCGGAATTTCTTTCAGGGCGGGTCTTGAGAGGCACATATCCGGAAAATTCGGTTTGTTCGCGAATTTCGGCGCGCTCAACAGGGCTGACAGTTATAAGAAATCCAAATTCAAACTGCAATATATTTTCGAAGGAGGCATCGTAATTCTATGAAAAAAATTATTTTTTTGCTTATCCTGCTCTCCTTTACTCCGCTCATTCTTGCTCAGATATCGGACACGGTCAGTAAAAATGAATCTAAATTGAAAAAGAATTACCGCCTGACCGAACTGATCTCTTCTTCTTCAGCCAAAGATTCCGGTTATTCAGTGTACGGCTCTGATTACAGGCGAGTTCCGGGTGAATTGGCTTTCGATTCCGCCTACGCTCCTTCCCGGCATTTCATTCTTCCCGCGTTCGAAACCGTTTTGCTTAACGTCGGAGTCTGGTCATTGAGCAGGTACGTGAATCCTATGCCCTGGGCGCGTATCAGCATTAATTCGGTGAAGGAGAATTTTAAAAATATGTGGGTCTGGGATGCTGACATGTTCGAGACAAATCAATTCATGCACCCTTACCACGGCAGCACATATTTTAATTTCGCCCGCTCGAGCGGCTTGAACTTCTGGCAGTCCGCACCGTATTCGCTGGGCGGAAGCCTGATGTGGGAACTGTTTATGGAGACAAACTATCCTTCGAGAAATGACCTGATATCTACAACCCTCGGAGGTGTCGCTCTTGGCGAAATGACTTACCGTCTCTCTTCAAAACTCATCGATGAAAGAAAAAGCGGAAGTGAAAGAGTGTTCCGCGAAATCGGTGCATTTCTTCTTGCACCTACAAGAGGAATAAACAGATTCTTCAGGGGTGAAATGTCAAGGGTTAAACCAAAAAGCAGTTATGAAATTGAAAACACGCGGAGTTCACTTTCAATCGGCGTGGGAATGAATTACAGGGTGAGTAGAATATACAACGCGAATGGCAATGTCGCGATAAGATACGATTTGTATTACGGAAATCCTTATTCGACGAAGGATAGAAAACCGTTCGACTTTTTCAACGTAAAGACGATTTTCAACTTTGGAACTCAGCCGCTAATAAATCAGGTCAACGTCTATGGATTCATTCTTGGAAAGAATTTTCAGTATAGGGATGACCAGCGGATGCTTCTTGGATTGTTCCAGCATTTCGATTACTTCAACAATACGAGTTACAAAATAGGCGCTCAGAGCATCGGCGGAGGCATAATATATAAATTCCCCACGCTATCGGATGTCGACCTCGAATCAAGCATTCATTTCGCGGGTATTATACTTGGAGGCGGTTCGAACATCAAGGAAGCCTTCAAGTATGAAACAGACGGCACGGCATTCAGGGATTATAACTTCGGAATGGGTTCTACAGTAAAATTCGAATCTTCCGTTAACCTAAAGAACAGAGGGCATCTCTTCGTTGGTGTGTACCTTTTTAATATTTTTACAATTGACGGCGCGGACGGCGACGATAACCTGCTCATCTTTAATCCGCGGCTTTCGATGGCGGCTTCCCCCGTATCAAACATAGGTCTGGATTTTACAATTTTCAACAGAACATCAAACTACGTCAAGTATAAGACTTTTAAAATAACAGTAAACGAAATAAAATTATTTTATTCAATAAATCTTTGAGAAGACAATTCTTAATAAAGTTTCCGGGGAAGAGATTTTTCGCCTCTGTCCGTATTGTTTTTACCGTATCTTTACTGCTGCTTCTCTCCGGCGGCGCGCATTCTCAGGCTGAGCGGGAAAGAACGCTTCTTAAATGGTCTTCCTGGACTCTGTTTCAGGCTCTGCCCTCGCCGGTTTTTTTCGAAGATAAAGGTGATAACGGTAATGGTCTTGAATTCGGGTTTGAATGGCAGGTCACGCCGGTATCTTATACATTCAAACCAAACAAATACCTCGGACATTTCAGTTCTTTTATGATTAAACCCGTTAAGAAATTTTCAGGCTCGGCTGAACTGTTCTTCACGCCTCAGTTCTCTTTGAGCGGATTTGATTATTCCCGTGTTAAAAGATATATGTACAATGCAGGCGTTCGCGCTTATTTTCCGCTGATGCAGGGAGGCGAATACCTTAGTTTTTCGCTCGGTGCAGGATACTACAGTCAGAAAAATGAGTTCTATTCGAAATACGACGGCGTTATGTTTGAAGCGGGCTTGTACTCGGTTTTCGGAATGGCAGGGCTCAAGTTTACTTACAAACACAACGCTCCGAGCCGTTATAATTTCGGATTATATATAAAATATTATTAAATGAAAAAACCGTTCCTGAAAATATTAATTTTCGCGTTTCTCCTTCAATCGGGAGGGTGCACTATCTTTCAGGAAATCGCTGGCAACGGTCCTACTTCTTTCAGGTCACCGAAGAAAGTATTTAATAAAATATCAAACCCCTTAAGGAATGACTCGCGCCTCGCAATGCTCTGGATTGGACATTCCACGTGCCTGATACAGATGGATGACAAATTAATTCTTACCGACCCCGTTCTGACAACCACGATTGGAATTTTTTCAAAAAGGGTAATCGAACCCGGTATCGAAACTAAAAACATCCCGAAACTGGATTTGATTTCAGTTTCACATCCTCATATTGACCATCTGAGCATAGGAACAATCGAAGACCTTTGCCCGAAAAATAAAAAAGTCCCCTTTGTTTTTCCCGAAGGAGTCGAATCGTACCTTCCTGGGTACGATTATGAATATATCAGACTCGGCAACAGGAACGGATATGAGGATTTGAATCCTGTCGGAGATTCCATTACCGTAGGCGGAATATCGGTCTTTACGGTTTTCGCGCGGCATTGGGGCGGAAGATACGGACTCGACGGATTCATCTGGGGTGAGCAATCGTACACCGGATTCATATTCAAATACAACGGACTCACCGTCTATTTCGGCGGCGATACCGGCTACGACCCTTACTCTTTCAAAGAAATCGGAAAGCGTTTCGATATTGACCTTGCAATGATACCTATCGGACCTTGCGACGACTGCAGCGGCTGCGGGAACAAGCGGCACGTGTTTCCCGAGGGAGCAGTTAAGATATTCCTAGACCTGAACGCCCGTTTACTCGTGCCCATACATTACGGAGTGTTTCAGTTCCGCCTCACTGACGTGAACGAACCCCTCTATAAATTCAAAGAACTTATCAAAGAATACGGAATCGAATCCCGCGTCTCAATATTCGAAGTCGGCGAACAAAAGTCCTTCATCGCGAAATAGGAAAATCGCTGACCGGACAACCGCGGTTGCCGTTTAAGAATCAGATACCAAATCCTTAAGGAGTTTTCTTACATCCATATAATCCGGCAGATTGTATTTTGAATAAGACTTCTCCACTCCCGCCTTAATTGAGTATGCTCTGTGAGGAAGCGCCAATAATAATCAGATATTTCATTAATCATGTCACGAGATTATCGAATGTCAGGACTTACATAGCGCTCCTGAATACCGAGAAATCAAAATTCATTTTCGATAGGTGTAGAAAGGGATGGATTCCTGCCTCTATGAACATGACAAGAAAATGACTGAAGAAGGGGATGAAAACGACAGGATTGAAGACCGGTCGCTAAAAAAATATTAAAAGCGTTCTATTTTTTCTCTCTTGCTACAATAGATTCTTCCCCGTACTTATTTAAAAAGTAATTCATAATCTCGTAACATCCGAACATCACTCCTGTGTACAAGATGTCTCCCGAAAGAGTATTTCTGAAAAAAGGTATCGCCATAACGTAGCATTCGTATAAACCCGATAATGTGAGCCCGTAATATCCGGAAGCCCATACGCCGAAATTTGTCACGATGAAAAATATTACGGATGAAGCGAGCGCAGATATGGCAATCCGCACAAACGTTTTGCGTTTCTTTAAATACAATCCCAAAAATGCTATCGCTATGAAACACAGGTAAACGAGCCAGAGAAGCGAATGATAGCCGATGAAATAATCGCTTATTATCATAGCGATAATCGGAACCGTGAACGCGAATTTCCTGTCGAGATAAACTCCCGAAAATAAAGCAATGGCGGTTATGGGAGAAAAATTCGGCGGATGAGGTGCGAGCCTTGAAAATACTGCGAAAACTATAAGCGTAAATGCCGTTATGTGCTTTATAAAAT
>DATMXZ010000292.1:0-3809 GCA_035561235.1 Ignavibacteria bacterium | reverse complement strand
CATTTAATGCTTTTATCATATCCTGCGCTTCCTTATTCTCGGGATCCATCTTCAGCACTTCTTCGTATGCTTTTATTGATTCATCGTTCATCGAAGCAAACCTGTAAGCGCGCGCCAGGAACTCTCTCGCGAGGAGATAATTCGGGTCCGCGTCGATAGCCGCCTGGAACATAGGAGCCGCTTCGGCGTACTTCTTCATAGAATAATAGCAGAAACCTCTGAACAGATACGGAAGTTTTCCTTTCATTCCGAGGTCTATCGCCTTTTGGAATTTTTCGAGAGCCGGTTCGAATTTTTCCGCCTTGTATTGTGATTTGCCCCATTCATAGAGCGTTATGTAATCCGAACTGTCCTTAGAGACAGCCATCGCGTAATATTTATCCGCATCGTCGAAATTCTTCAGGCTGGAATTCACTTTCGCGAGTTTCTGAAGGTCTTCGAGTTCATAATCCTTAATCGAGACCTTGCCGAAAAACTCGACAGCCTTATTGAGATAATCGGTCTTATTATTCTCATCGATATCCGCTTTTTCAGTATAGATATAAGCCGTATAAAGATTTCCGGCTATTGACTTCGGGTCGTTTTTAAGAACATCCGCGAGCATTTTCAGCGCTTCGTTGTATTTTTCGTTGCCCTGTTCTATCTGATTCTTATCAACGAGGTCGACGCCCTGCGCGTAAAGTGTTTTCGCGTAATATGAATTTCCTTCCTGCGAGCCCGGTCTTAACTGGCTGTACTTCACGAATGCGTCCGCCGCTTCAGTGTACCTGCCGCCGAAGTAAAGAATTTTTCCTTTTCCGAAATACGCGTCAGCGTAATTCGGGTCCGCGAGAATAGCGTTGTCATATTCCGCTATCGCTTCATTGTATTTTTTCTGCCTGTAATAGGTATCGCCGAGACCCGTAAACGCGTTCGGAAGTTTCTTCAGCGCTATAGCCTTCTTGTAATAATCGACCGCGAGTTTATAAGAGCCTCTGATTCTGTACGCGTCGCCGAGACCGATGTAAACTTTCGGATTCTCCTTGCTTATCGTCGTAGCGAGAGTAAGTGATTTAATCGCGTCGTCAATTTTTCCCTGCATCGAGAAATTATTCGCCTGCGCAATCATCGCATTGATGTTCTCCGGGTCAATTTTTAGCGCTTTCTTGAACCAGGTATTCGCCTCATCGTATTTTTTCTGGTCGCTGTACAGACTTCCAAGGGCAAGCATCGCGTCAACTCCCTCGTCGTCGTCCTTCAGAGCCTTTTTCAGGTTATCTTCCGCTTTATCAAGCGAGCCTGTTTTATAAAGTGCAAAACCATAATAATAATAGGTATCGTAATTCTGTTTCGATTTCACGGCATTGTCGAGATAATTCACCGCAGAAACATAATCGCCTCTGTTAATCGCGTCTTTACCTTTTTGCAAATCACTCTGCGCCGTAGCGTTCAGAATAAATACAAACAGCAAACAAATAACCGGAACTAAATTTTTCAATTTAAACATATCGGTATGATTTTAAATTATTCTAATTGTATAACTTTAACCGGCTGACTGATTGGAACCATTCCCCTTTCGAGAAATACCTTCTGTCCGTCTTTATTCCTTAAAAACGATATCCAGCCGGTCGCGAGTTGTATATCTAATATAGATGTATATAAAACTACTTTTCTTATATAAGGATATTTTTTTGTGGCGACAAGTCCCTGATGAAGTTCTGCGAAATCGTCCTGCTTTCCGTTCGGATATATTCTTGAAATTCTTATCGCCCTCACCGTTGCATCGAGGGAATCCTGATTTCCCTGCGAGAGCCAGCATAGGTTCGAGATACCTATGGCGTTCTTGTTCGCCCTTATCATTTCAAGCATCTGCGCGCTCGTAGAACAAATCTGCGCCGTGTTGACGTAATCCTTGCCGTAGAGCACGGTGTCTTTCACGTACTGATAAGTTGATGAATTAGGTCTTTGAATGAATATCTTAATCTTATTATCGTTACCGCGCATTTCAGACGATACCTTGTCATTCTGCTCCGTATCCTGAACTTTTATCTGCGACCAATTTGTGTAAACCCCGGTAAATATATTCTGAAGGTCGTTTGAAGTAAGCCTCAGAACAGGATTATCCGGATTAACGATGAACGCGATGGCGTCAATCGCAACTTCGTGCCTCTGGAATTCGAGTTTGTATTGCTTTATGTAATTCTGATCTTCCTGATTGAAGTCCCCGTTTATCATTATAAGTTTCGTGTCCTTGTTCAGAAGAGCCGCGATAGTATTCCTCGTAGGCGCGAGAGTATAGGACACGTGCGCTTCGGGGTTAATCCTTTCAAACTCGCTCTTAAGAAACGGCATTACCGGTTCAAGATTTTCGTCGGCGATGAAAGACATGTCGCCGATAGTGGCTTTCGATTTAATCTGGCTGTAATCACAGGATGAAAAAATGATAACAGGCAGAATCAAAAGAAGCAGCAATATTTTTGAAATTTTATGCATTAATCCGATAAGTAAAACAGGCGGCAATTTTTCAACGGCCGCCTTTATAATTAGATTTATTTTCCGTCTTTGAGTTTTCTGATAAGTTCCTCCTGCGCTTTCTTGAGCCGTTCGTGTTCTTCCTGTTGTCTCTTCGATTTCAGTTTCGCCTGAACGCCAAGCAGTCTGTAAATTCCGTAAGCGAGAAAAACCAATCCGAAAACGAGCCTTGTTCCTTGCTGCATCTGGGGCAGAATCATACCGCCTATCAGTAGCACGCCCATCCCGATGCTTACTATCGACGTAAAAATATTTATGTAAAGAGCACCATTCATCTTCATCGATGAACTTAGTTTTCTCCCTTCTCTTCTTTCTTGTCTTCTTCCGTATCTTTTTTGAACTTACCCGTCAGGGTGAAACTGAACGGTACGCTGACCCAGCACCTTACGGGTTGACCCTGCTGAAGCGCGGGTGTGAACTGCAGGTTCATTACCTTTGAAGATACTTCATCCCTGAATACGTCCGGACCGCTGAAACCGCCTACAGAAACTACTGACCCGTCGGGACCTACGAGAACTTTAACGGTTACTTTACCTTCAATTCCGCTTGAACGAGCAATTTCAGGATATCTCATTGACGACCTGACCTGTGAAAGATTCACCGCAACAGGAGCCTTATCGACTTCAAACTGCTGGTAAGTTTTCGTGACTTCTTTCTTTTCCTTCTTCTCTTCCTTTTCCTGCTTTTCTTCCGTCTTCTTCACGTCAACCTGAAGTTTGCCTGTTTCCTTGTTAGGATCAACATTTTCACTTCCTTCGGACGATACGAAGGCTTTAATCTTCTCCGTCTCTTCAACTTTCTTGATG
Organism: Ignavibacteria bacterium; assembly: GCA_035561235.1. Taxonomy (GTDB): domain Bacteria; phylum Bacteroidota; class Ignavibacteria; order Tepidaquicellales; family Tepidaquicellaceae; genus CAIKZJ01. The sequence goes on along the minus strand of DATMXZ010000292.1, from coordinate 492 downwards.
GTTTCAAGGTCCGCTTTCTCCTTGGCAACCGGCTCAGGCGTCAAAGCCGCCAGATCTTTCAACGCTTCGGGCTGCTGTACCTGCACATCCGGAGGAGGAGGAGCTTCTTCATCCTGACTTTCCTGTTCCTGTGTCTGAATGTCTTTTAGTTCGATATCACGTTTTATCTGGAGTTGTCTTTCCTCCTGAAGTTTCTCGATGTAAATCGAGACCGCGTACGCGGAAATAAGGAATATATGTATTACAACAGCAAGAATGAGTCCTCTGGACGCGTACTTCTTGTATATCCTTTTTAATTCAGGAGCGCCGTATTGCATACGGGTTTCGAGTGGTTCCTGAAAGTTATTTACATTATCGTTTGCCATGATTTTAACCTCCGGTATTAAAGGTTTTAATTATTTTTTAATCTATTTTATTTACTAATTCAAATATATTTTGTTCCCGTACTGCAAATATAGTCAATATAAATCATAAAATATATCGAAAAATGCC
>DATMXZ010000291.1:0-7425 GCA_035561235.1 Ignavibacteria bacterium | reverse complement strand
AAACACGCGTTTTTATTTCATCGTATATATACAAAAACGGATAATATTTCCCTGTTTAAATTTCTGTTGTCCGTTTTGTTCTTAACCTCAATTGTTTAAAAAATGAAAAACATTATTCTTCTGCTTTTTGCGCTGGCTGCTTTGTCAGTCACCCGGGCACAGACAGCACCCGTTGATACATCAGGCCTCGGCCGCATAAAATACGAGGCTCTGAATAATCCGAAGGCTATCAAAACACTTTCTTATCTCTGCAATGTTTTCGGTCCCCGTCTTATGTGGTCTCCCGAATATAAAAAAGCCGCGGCGTGGATTGAATCCGGTCTGAAGGAATTGAATATACCCGATGTTTATTTTGAGGACATAAACAAGAAAGGAAAGTCCTGGTCGTTGAAGAAATATCACGCTTTCGTAATCGAACCTTATTCTATGAACCTGATTGTAAATCCGAAATGCTGGTCGCCGGGAACTCAGGGTACCATAAAAAGCGAAGCGGTGTATTTCAAGGCTTCAAAAACCGAAGAGTTTGAAAAGTATAGGGGTAAACTTAAAGGAAAGATTGTGCTCATATCCGACCCGATACCTCAGAGAATGGCAATGAGGCCAATGGTATCGCGGTTTAACGACGACACACTCACCGCGCTTTCAAACTATACGATTCCGACAAAAGAAGAAAAACTTCTAGCGGAGGAACAGGAGAAAAAGAACAGTAAACTCTATGTGGAGTATTTTTCATTCTTTTCGAAGAAAGTAGCGTTCTGCAAGGAAGAAGGCGCGGCGCTTATACTTGACGTAGGCGCAAGACAGTACGGGACTAATATTGCCTGGGGAAATATTTCCACTGTAATGCCGAACGATATTTTTGATTTTCTCATTAAGTATGCAGGCGATCCGGATATACCGGAATCACTTCCGCAGATGGTTGTTTCAACGGAACAATATAATACGCTAATTGATATTCTTGAAAAAAACAAGAAAGTCGCGATTGAAGCGAATCTTGAGGTTGAGAAAAACGGAGTGGCAGACGGATTTAACGTTATAGCGGAAATACCGGGCACCGACCTGAGAGATGAAATCGTGATGCTGGGAGGTCATCTCGATTCATATACCTCCGCAAACGGTGTGGTTGATAACGGAACGGGCGTTGTTGCCTGCATTGAAGCCTTGCGTATTATTAAATCGCTTGGCATCCAGCCGCGAAGAACAATCCGCATAGGCCTCTGGGGCGCCGAAGAAGAAGGTCTTGTCGGTTCGAAATATCATATAGATAAACATTTCAAAAACGGAAATGAAAAACTCTGCGTGTATTTTAATATGGATTTCGGTGTCGGCAGATTCAGAGGAATATATGCCGAGGAAAACGTTCGCGCCGCGTCGGTTTTCAAAGACTGGATTTCCGCTCTCAACGACGAAAAATTCAAGACCGTCTGTCTGAGCAGCGTCAAAAATTCCGACCAGGAATCATTTCAGGACGCGGGGCTTCCGGGATTCGCCTTCATTCAGGACCCGCTTGACTATATGAGAACCTATCATACAAATATGGACTATCTTGACCGTGTGCCCCAGGACGACCTGAATCAGAATGTTTACATTTTGTCTGCTTTTGCCTGGTTCGCCGCGAACATGAAAACTGATTTTACTATAAATTAGAATTACAATTATGGACACTAAGATAAAAAAATCTTTTAACATCAGAGCATTTGTATCCGTAGCGATGTTCACATCTCTTCTCGCCCTGCCGCTCTCGGGCTACATGAACCATGTATTGCAGTTCGAAACACTTACGACAGCCCGTCATTTCTGGATGTCTGTGCACGACGCCGCGGCAATTTTATTCGCAGCGTTTTCAATCGTTCACATTTATTTGAACAGACGCGCGCTTCTGAATCATGTTCGAAAATTAAAAACTGTTTCCGTCAGCAAAGAAGCCGTCTTGGCTGTATTTCTTATTTTGTTCATTGTCGGATTGATTTCAATGCACGCATTTCGCGCGGGCTGAAAAGAACATTAATTGTTTTCTTGAATTTTATTCCTGAAACGGGAAATGAGACTGCCCGGGAAGAAAACGGATTTTTGAAAAGCGGAAAACCTTTTTACTCCGTATGTTGTTATAGAACCGATGAATGAAAACAAAGAAAAAAACAGCATCAAACCTCTTATTACGCTTATAGTGTCATCGGGATTTTTCGGAATTATCCTCGTTCCGGCATTCTGGATAGCAATGTCAGGCGTTATGCTGTTTGACTCTCCCGGCTCGACGGAAAGCGGCTTTCTAATAACTCTTTACGCCGTGATGCTTTCTTTTCCATTTGTAATTTTAATTTCTTTCACATCCTGGATATTCTTTTATTTCGAAAAATATAAGTGGGCGGTTATCGTGTCGCTGTTTCCTCTCGTAAACGTTTTGAGCGCCTTGGTTCTTATCTTCATATCTTACGTCTTCTTCAGCGGCTACCTCATTCCCTGATTCACTCCCTCCGGTACAGACATGTTTTATTTCAAATCGCGCCGCTTTTTGGTATATTGTATAGTAGAGAATAAGTCTGAGTATGACAACGCCTTTTAATATATTCCAACTGACAGAGGAGACAGTAAAAGAAGTTGAGAAGTTTCCTCCCGTACCGCACAGGCACGACCACGAAGAACTTATAATTCTTACAGAAGGAAATGCGGAACATTTTGTAGATTTCAAAAAAGAAAAAGTGTTGGCACCTTCGGTAATATACGTCGCTCAATGCAGAGTGCACAAGTTTGTTCCGCAATCCGGCGCGCGGGGCTGGGTTATCCGCTTTAAAGCCGGATTTATTCCTGAGAGTAAATTTCATTACTATTCCTGCTTTATCGATAATGTGGAATATATGATAAATCCCGGATACTGCCTTGATAATATTAAAACACTCTGTGAACTTATGAAAAGCGAACTCGATTTGAAACCGCCGGATTTTAATACGATAAGACACCTTATCGAAGCACTGATTTCAAAACTTGAAACTCTAGGACTGAATAAACTTCTGCCGGAAGAAAACCGGAATAATTACCGCGCAGTAACTTTTAAAAACTTTTTGAAAATACTCGAAGATAATTTCCGCCGTCCCGTCGGAGTCGAATTTTATGCGGAAAAACTCAACATGTCGATTAGAAATCTCAATATCATATGCAGGGAGTTAATAAATAAAAGCGTCAGAGAATTGATAGAAACCCGCAAACTCATAGAAGCGCGCCGCCTTCTTCTTAATACCGAAAAATCCGTTTCAGAAATAGGTTTTGAACTCGGATATACCGAGAAATCCTATTTCACACGGGTTTTCAGGGGAAAAACAGGCTCAACACCGTCACAATACAGGTCGCAATCGTTTTCAATTTCTGTCTAAAAGTACCACTCATTTTCCGAAAAGTATTACCGTTTTATATGTAGGTACATATATTTTTGTATACTAACTAATTTGAACTATAAACTTAAAGCATAATAGAAGAAAATGGAAAAAACAAAATGGGTAATAGACCCGACACACAGCAAAATAGGATTCAAGGTTAAGCACCTTATGATATCCAACGTTCTCGGCAACTTCAAGCAGTTTGAAGGCGAAGTCCTTACGGACGGCGATAATTTTGAGAACGCCGAAATCAAACTCACAATTGACGCCGCATCTGTCGATACCGAAATAGCCGACAGGGACACGCATCTGAAAAGCGCCGATTTCTTCAATGCGGAAAAGTATCCTAAACTGACTTTTTCGGACGCGAAGATTGTGGACCTCGGTGATGATACTTTTGAAATGAAAGGCAATCTCACAATTAAAGATGTAACAAAACCCGTAAAACTTACTGTGGAATTCGGCGGCATAATGAAAGATCCCTGGGGAAATGAAAAATCCGGGTTTTCAATAACCGGTAAAATCAACAGGAAAGACTGGGGACTGACCTGGAACGCGGCTCTTGAAGCGGGCGGCGTGCTCGTCGGTGAAGACGTAAAAATAATTATTGACGTCGAATTGCTGAAACAAAAATAATGTGCGGCTGATTGATTTGAATTCGGAAAAAGATATGATTGTCGCATTACTTAATGACAGGTACGTCAACATTATTATATGAAAGCAAAGAAGAATAAAATAAAAAATGATTCAACGGTAATGCCCGTGCTCTTTGTAGGACACGGCAGTCCGATGAACGCAATCGAAGATACTGAATTCTCACGCGGATGGCGCGGGATTTCGGGCGAATTACCGAAACCCGAAAGCATTCTCTGCGTCTCCGCGCATTGGGAAACAAACGGCACACGCGTAACGTCGACGGTTTATCCCGAGACCATTCACGACTTCGGCGGATTTCCGCGCGAATTATATGAAGTCGTGTATCCCGCGCTCGGATGTCCGGAACTTGCTGAATTCACTGAAACTACGGTCAGGAAAACGAAAGTTGAACCGGACGAAAAATGGGGGCTTGACCACGGAGCGTGGAGCGTGCTAAGACATATGTATCCCGATGCTGATATACCCGTTATTCAACTCAGCCTTGATTACACGAAGAACCCCGCTTATCATTATGACCTCGCTAAAGAACTTTCATCCTTGCGAAGACGGGGTGTTTTGATCGCGGGAAGCGGCAACATCGTTCATAATCTTAGAATGATTGATTGGAAAAATAAAGAAGCGGGATATGACTGGGCTGAAGAAGCAAATTTAAAACTTAAAAATTTAATGCTTGACGGCGATCATAAAAACCTGATCGAATATGAAAAACTGGGAAGGGAAGTCGGACTTTCCGTGCCTACGCCCGAACATTATCTTCCGTTGCTCTACGTTCTTGCTCTAAAAGAAGAAAAAGAAAACATCTCATTCTTCAACGATAAAACCGTCATGGGCTCAATCTCCATGACTTCGCTTTTAATAAAGTAATTTTTGAAAGGTGTAAAAATGTCTAAAACAATAATACATAAATCCGAAACGCGGGGCAGGGCAAATCACGGCTGGTTGGACACCCGCCATACATTTTCCTTCGCCGATTATCACGACCCTGAACGCATGCGTTTCGGCGTTCTGAGAGTTCTTAACGACGATATAGTCAGTCCGGGAATGGGATTCGAAAAACACCCGCACGATAACATGGAGATAATATCGATTCCGCTCGAAGGGGACCTCGAACACAAGGACAGCATGGGCAACGTCACGGTAATTAATCACGGCGACATACAGGTTATGAGCGCGGGCACGGGTATTTACCACAGCGAATATAATAAGAATAAAGATAAACCGGTAAAATTCCTGCAGATATGGATTTTTCCCGATAAAAAAGACGTGAATCCGCGATACGACCAGATAACATTAAATACCAAAGACCGCCTGAACAGGCTTCAGCAGGTAGTTTCTCCGAATCCGGACGACGAAGGAGTATGGATTTACCGGAACGCGTGGTTCCATCTTGGAAAATTTGATAATGGAGTTGCATCCGAATATGAAATAAAAAGAAAAGGAAACGGTGTTTACGCTTTTGTAATTAAAGGAAGTTTCAGCATAGAGGGAAAAACTCTTAACGAAAGAGACGGAATGGGAATTTGGGACACGGAGAAAATAAATTTAGTTGCGGAATCGCAAGACGCCGAGGTGCTGCTTATGGACGTTCCGATGAAATAGTTTTACTTATAGGCAAAGTCGGAATTGTATTTACCGGCTTTGCTATTTTTGTGTCTTCAAAAATGTTCCGTTGGAATATTCCCTGAACGCCGTCTCGAGTTCTTCGCGCGTGTTCATAACTATCGGTCCGTACCAGGCAATGGGTTCATCGAGCGGTTTGCCCGATATGAAAAGGAACCGTGCTCCGTCCTCTTTTGCCTTAATTCTGATTTTTTCGCCGCCGCCAAAAACAAGAAACTGTCCTTTCCTGTAAACAGTTTTGTCGTTTTCCCCGAACACCGCCGAACCTTCGAAAATATAGATTAGTACATTATGGTCTTTGTCGGTTCCGATATCCTTGACTATTTTCTCTTTGACTTCGAAATCCAGATACCGCGCATCGACTTCAAGGTCTTTCACCGGTCCTTTGAGATTTTCGTATTGTCCGCATATGATTTTAACTTTCACTTCGCCGTCTTCGTAAACAGGCATGTCTGTCGATTTGACATCCCTATACCTCGGATTCATCATTTTGCTTTTCGCGGGAAGATTTACCCATAACTGAAATCCGCGCAGCGATTTGTCTGTTATCTTCGGCATTTCCTGATGTATTATACCGCTGCCCGCGGTCATCCATTGCACGTCTCCCGATTTTATGACGCCTTTGTTGCCCAGTGAATCCTCGTGTTCGACCTCGCCTTCAAGCATATACGTCACGGTTTCAATTCCTCTATGCGGATGCCATGGAAAACCCGCGATGTAATCATCGGGATTATCCGAACCGAAATTGTCAAGTAAAAGAAACGGGTCGGTAATGTTCCGCGCGGCGTTCCCGAATACCCTCTGAAGTCTTACTCCCGCGCCCTCAGTAACAGGCAGCGCCCTGTGATGAGATATTATGTCTCTGAAATCGTTTGTTTCCATTATACCGGATTTTTAAATTATAAAACTTTTTATTGAAATAATCAGAACATTGAATATTTTTCAGGTTCTTTTCTCGTCGGTGTTTTAATTCTAACAGAATCATTTTGCGGCTCTGTTGACGATATCGATTAACGGCTGAAACGCGTCGGGCTTAATCGCGTTCGATCCTACGAACGGATGATCCAAAACGTAAATCAGATACAATACGAGCACGCATACCAAAACTAAAAATGCCGTCATTATGTACTGATGCCGTATAAATTTTGTGCTGAAGAAGAATGTAAAGGCAACAAGGATTATGGACGACAGTATTAAAACAAGCCATAATATATCCGGCATATTCTGCTTGCTTGCCAGCAGGCGGTGTCTTCTGAACTCTCTCAATTCGTGCAGGTTCTTTACTGATTGCGAAAGGACTTCGCTGTTTGGTATCTGGCTGGAATTGACGGATAAAAATATTCTGTTCAACCTTATGAATATCTTTTGCGCCTCATCATCCCTTTTACCCTCACCCAGTGAAAGCCATTCTTCGTTTGTAACCCGCTTAACATATTCACGGATTTGCGAATGAATTTCTTTTTTAATGGAATCGGGATAAATAGCAGCGTCATAATAAAGATTCAGAAGGTTGTTCGCTTCACCTTCAATCTTTGAATTGGTTTCTTCAAGATTATTCCAAATTACAAACACAACAAATGCCATGAGGACGGCGTAAATAACGCACACTGCGTTATATAGAAATCCGCCGACTTCGTGGTTTTCTATCATCAATTCGTGCGGTATTTTTCTTCTGAATAATCTCTCTGCCGCAAAAAAAACCGCAATGCTTGCAACCGATAGAATTATTATTGAAACAATGAATGGAAGTTCAAGAAATATTTTCATAGAATCGGAT
>DATMXZ010000290.1:0-7035 GCA_035561235.1 Ignavibacteria bacterium | reverse complement strand
GTATTTTACTTTATCAGCATCATTCTTTTTACTTCGGTAAAATCGCCTGCCTGAATCCTGTAGAAATACAGGGATGATGACAGATTCTTATAGTCGCGCGAATCAAATTCGACCTGATAATTGCCGGGCAATTTCTTAGAGTTTATAAGCGTCGCGACTTCGCGTCCGAGAAGGTCATAAACCTTTATTGTTACGAATGATTCCTTCGCTATCGAATAACTAATAACGGTCGAAGGATTGAAAGGATTCGGATAATTCTGAGAAAGCGAATATGTGAGCGTCTGTTCGGGATTAGTAACGCCCGTGACGGAACCGAACGGGAAGTTCGTCGAGAACGGACGCGTCGTGTAATACGCTATCACCTGATTCGTGTCCGTTATTCCGAGATTTACGTTCATCGAGCCCGTAGCGGACGAAGTCGTTCTCGCCGCGAGTATCAGAGTCCTCGATGAATCGATGAACTTGAACTTTATGCTGTCGAAAGTTAGCGGGCCTGTTGTAAAAGGAATAGATTTAAGTTTCACGTCGCCTGCGGAAACGAGATTGTTCTTATCCTTGTCGAAATACAAATCAAAAGACGTTATGTTTGTTGCAGAGGCGTTAGTCGTCATTCCGAACTTCAGTATTTTAAGCGAGCCGACCTGAGGATTGACTGACGTAATGATTTTTAATCCCGCGAGTTCCCTCGCAGTATCGCTCGGAGCGAGCGTGGTGTTCATAACCATATTGCTTCCGCCGTTGATTCCCGAAAGCGTGAACTTCGGCGATGTTGTAGCCGCGAGCGCGTCAATCCTGCCCGAGCCGTATCTGTAATCTTTTCCCGGGTCGCCTTTTTCGACCGCGGTCAATTCCATAACTTTAGAAATATCCCTCGGAAGCATTTCGGGATTAATCGAAAGCATAAGCGCTACGAGTCCTCCCGTATGAGGCGTAGCGGAAGACGTTCCTCCGAACGTTCCGTATCCCGTGCCTGAACTAACATACGTGGAAGTGGAGCCTTCGCCCGGAGCGGAAATGTCGGGCTTCTTAAGACCGACTGAATCCGGTTCAATCGGCGCGACTCTGCTGTAAGGATAATCCTTGTGGCTCGGGTCAATCGTGTATGTGTAAGTTCCCCACAACGCCCAGTTGCCCCAGGTCGTGGGACCGTAAGGCGAAGAGGAGGCGATGATGTCCGTCGAACAGGTAACGTTGCCGACGCCAATCGCTCCGCTGAGATTTCCCCTGATTGTCTGGTCGGGATGGAGCCAGGGCGGAGGGCAGTTTCCCGCCGTCGCGATGTTCATAGGAATGCCAAGAGAGTTTCCATTGTTGCTTGTAGAGTTAGTGTGAATCATTCCTCCCGCGAGAGATATATCCGTGACGAGCCTCATAGCGGAGTAGTCGGGTTTCGGACTCATATTCCATTTCCAACTGAGCGAACTTGTAACAACATCCACGCCCATAAGAAACGCGTACTGAAAAGCCGCCATTTGCTCCGACTGTCCCGAACCGTTTCTCAGCAGAAGGCATTTAGAATCGGGCGCGACCCCGGTCTGCGTACCCATAGTGCCGTCGCCGACAACGTGTCCGAGCGTCGCGGAGCCGTGCGAAGCGGTTGTAATGTTATAATTATTCGTTGTGAAATCCCATCCTATTAAATCGTCAACCTTGCCGTTTCCGTCATTATCGACTCCGTTAACGTCACCCGGGTCGAAAGTCGAAGTCGTTCCGCTTCCCCAGATGACTGTCATACCGTTGTTGTTCGCGTCTTCGCCGAGATTCTGGTACACACCCTTCACGAGGTCGGGATGCCTCCAGTGGAAACCGTCGTCGGCATTCGCGACAAAAGCGCCCTTTCCCCTGTTGCCGAGAAGCCAGCAATCATCAGCGTTCATCAACTGACAGCCGATTTCAACCGCCTGCGGCTCGACCAACGCGCTTACGAACGGCGGCGAAGGCTGCCTGTAATCGTACAACTCTTCAATGGGATACGATGGGTCGTAAGTAAGCATCGCTATTTCAGGAAAACCGGATGCGAGTTGATTTATTGTTTCGGTGTTCGTGCTAATTGCAATCCTGTTTATCATCCAGAGCACTTCGTATTTTTCAACCGAGCCTGCCGACATTTTCGAAGCAACAAACGAACGAACTTTATTTTGAGAGTTGTCCGAAAAACGAATAAGCCTGTCGATGACGATACTTCTTCTTTCCTTCTTCGGGGTGTCATACGAGATGTCGTTAAAATCGCTAAGCGTCAGATGCGAATTGAAGACAATCATTATCGGTATTTTTTCATTTGGAGCCGCGGAATTCATCTTCGTCAGGAGGTCGGGATGAATAATTGTTTCCGCGCTAACCGATATTCCAATCAGAAGGAATACTAATAATAAAATTTTTTTCATATTGCGGTTCCTTTATGTAGTTTTAAAAATATTTTAAATACCGTTCCGGATATAAAACTTACTAAAAATATAAAGAGATTCTGAAAGATATCAAATGCATTTATTGAATTTTATGCCCTCTATATTCATCTTTTTTTATTATTCCCTCCGAGCCCTTGTCTTAAAATTACACGGCGAAACCGAACGGGGGGGCGTCCTTAAATCTGTATTCTCAGTACTTTACAAGCCTTCGCGGTCATTTATCGAATCAATCGGGCAATTATTTTTTATATTTGTACGATTTAACAAAAACAATTTTTTCAAATGAGCGAAGAAGAAAATAAATTCACGAACGATAAAATCAACGATTGCTACAGAAAATTTCTTTACGATAAATCAAGATACCTATTATTGTACGGAGGAGCGGGTTCGGGCAAGAGTCATTTTGCCGCGCAGAAATTCCTGCGAAGAATGCTCGACGAACAAAATCACAGGCTGCTCCTTATAAGAAAGGTTGCGAGAACAATACGCAACTCTCAGTTCAGCCTGATAAAGAGCCTCATATACGATTATGATCTCGATAATAAATTCAGGTTCAGGGAATCGGACCTGACAATAACGAACTCGGAGAACAACAACGTGATAATCAGCGTAGGAGTTGACGACAGGGAAAAACTTAAATCCATACACGGCATAACTTCAATCTGGATTGAGGAGGCGACTGAACTCGACAGAAAAGATTTCACGCAGATTGACCTGAGACTGAGGAACAAGACTGGAAACTACAAGCAGATAATAATGACGTACAATCCCGTTGACGCGAATCACTGGCTCAATACCACGCATCCGAAAGACGCCGTTATAGTAAAGACGACATACAAGGACAATCAGCATCTCGACGATTCTTACATCGAAGTTCTTAACAATCTGAAAGACGAGGACAGGGAGTATTACGACATATACGCTCTCGGCAACTGGGGAGTTCTCAGAAACATAATATACAGACCGTTCGAGATACTAACGTCGCATACGACGCATTACGACGAGATAATTTACGGGCTCGATTTCGGTTACAACAATCCCACGGCGCTAATAAAGGTCAAGATAAAGGACGCTTGTTTTTATCTTGAGGAAATCATATATGAATCGCGCCTTACGAATACCGACCTGATTGAAAGGATGAACAAACTCGTCAAAAATAAAACTGACGCGATATACTGCGACCCCGCGGAGCCTGACAGGATAAGGGAACTCGAAGAAGCGGGATTCAACGTTCATTCAGCAAACAAAAGCGTAAGGGATGGAATTGATTTTCTAAAGTCGAGAAAAATTTACAGCAGACCCGAAAACGCGAACATAAACAAGGAAGTGTTGTCATACTCATACAAGGCTGACAGGAACGGAAACATACTTGACGAGCCCGTGAAATTCAACGACCACGCGCTCGACGCCGTACGGTACGCGATTTACACTCATTGCAGGAACCGCAAGGCGGATTTGAGGATACGAAGAATCTGAATATTATTCGTTATCAATAAGTTCGCCGTTCGCCCTGTCGAGAAGTTCGGGAGGCAGCGACTTGTTAGTCTTCGCGCCAAGTTCCTTCAGCCTTTCGAACTGACCTATCAGGTTTCCCCTGCCCGTGTGCATTTTTTTCATAGATTCTTCGTAACTCGATTTCGCGTCGTCGAGTTTCTTCCCAACGTTAATCAAGTCATTGATTGCTCCCGCGAATTTCTCGTAAATCATTCCTCCTGCTTTAGCGATTTCCATAACATTCCTCGTTCTGTATTCCTGCTTCCAGATGTTTGATATTGTCCGCAGCGTTGCCAGCAGGGTGGAAGGGCTTACGATAACTATATTCTTTTCGAACGCCTCGTTCCAGATATTGACGTCTGACTGCGCGGTAATTGAAAGAGCGGGCTCAATAGGCATGAACATAACTATGAAGTCGAGGCTGTTAAGCCCGTAAAGGTCCTGATATTCTTTCGTACTGAGATTTTTGATATGAGACCTGACAGAGCCGATGTGGTTTTTCAAAGCCGACGCCCTGTCATCATCGCTTTCAGCGGAGCAGAATAATTCGTAATCCTTCAGAGAGACTTTCGAATCAATCACGATGTGCCTTTCGTCGGGAAGTTTGATTATAACGTCGGGCTGATATCTTCTGCCTTCATCATTGACGCGGCTTTCCTGAATCGTATATTCCCTGCCTTTCAGCAGTCCGGATTTTTCAAGAATGCTTTCGAGAATGAACTCGCCCCAATTGCCCTGCGTCTTGCTTTCGCCCTTGAGGGCTTTCGTGAGGTTGTTGGCTTCTTCGGAAATTTTATTATTCATTTCCTGAAGGCTCTTAATCTGCTGGAGAAGTGTCGCGCGGTCGCGCAGGTCTTCGTTGTAAACCTTATCAACCTTATCCTCGAAGGTTTTTATTTTATCATTCAGAGGCTTGAGAATCTGGTCTATGTTCGATTTGTTCTGCTCGGTGAATTTCATACTCTTCTCTTCGAGAATCCTGTTCGCGAGGTTTTCAAATTCCTTTCTGAACCTCTCTTCGAGTTTTTCCATTTCCGCTTTCTGTTCGGCAAGCCGTCTTTCAAGATTCTCTCCGTTTACTCTCGAAGCCGACAGTTCGGAATTAAGTTTGTACGCTTTCTCCGCTTCAGTCTGCACCTGCTGTTTCAGTTCCGAAATACTTTTCTCCGCGAGTTCAGACTGCCTGCTTGCCGCGGCGAGTTCCGACTGCGTTTTCTGCAGTTCGCTTTGAAGATTCGTAACGTCGGTTTCGGAATATTTTGAAACGGATTTATATTTGTACTTTGCGGTTAAGAACGCAAACACGAAGCCTATCAGCAAACCGAGAAATATGAACAATATAATCGCGCCAGTTTCCATCGATGATAATTAATTTTTATTAAAATAATAAAACGAATGCGAAATGTTTATCCAAATATTTTATTCGAAGCGGAGTGCTCCGCCGCCTGAGTCTTGCTTAAAATGTCGAGGTCGTAAACGATTATTTCTCCCAGTCCGAAATAGGATTTCACTTCATCAAGAATGTCCTTCCTGACGGAGAAAACCATTATAGGTATGCTGTTCGTCTGCATCAGTTTTTCCAGCGAGGGATACAGCCCCTTCCTGTCCATTTCAAGCAGTCCGATTTCATCGAGAATAATCACATCAACGCCTTCTGAAATCCGGTCTTCAAGTTCCCTGTTTATTTTTTCGAAAGCCGTTTCATCAAAAAAATACTTCCCGAGTTTTAGGGCGCCGATGTTTTCCGTTCTGCACAACGGTATTCTGTCACCGGTTTTAAGGGAAAAAACATCGTAACCTTTGCGGTTATCTCCGTCGAAAACCGCCTCCGAGACTATGCCGCCGACATTTCGGTTCTCTGGCCTGAATTTTTCGAATAACTCTTTCAGCAGCGTGCTTTTTCCCGCTCCGCTTTTTCCCGTGATGAACACGATTTTGCTATTCTCGATATTCAGTCTGAATTTTTCGTACCAGTAATCCATCATCGAAGTTAGTTCCTCTATGAAAACCGCGGGACGGAGCAGAGAGAAAATTCCCTTTGAGGAACTTATGATTTCCGGAACGGCGCTGAAAGCAGAATTCAGAGCGATTGAAAGATTGCGGTTAAGTTTTTTTCTGAGGTAATTCACGGATTCGGGCTTTCTCAATTCGATGCTGATTATCGCGAAACCCACAGTCAATAGAATCACGCGTTCAATCATTTCGACTGCTGTTTCGATTCCCTTCATCAAACCTAATCCCGACACATAAGCGAATACAATTCCCGAAAGCGATGTGAAGATAATTATCTGAATCCAGAATTTGTAATTTCGGAATATGCGCGTCGTATTTCTGTACCTGTAAATCGAGTAAGCGATAAACGCGATTACAAGGAATCCCGCGGCGGCGACGTCATATTTTATTACGAACAATATTCCCGCCGTGAGCAGGGAGTTAAGTATTATTGATGCGAGAATACCTTTCGGATTCGATTTTCCGGCGGAAGCGAAGAGACTGTCGTCCGTCTGTTTCATTGCAAGATGAAAATCTTTTCCCGTGTTCTTCTTTCCTGACATATAACCGGACACTGCCGCGATTATGCCGAACACGGCATTTACGGAAAACAATATCAGAAGTATGTGAGCGGGTTTCAGACCGTTCGCGCCAAAACGCTTTATTATGAATTCCGCGGACTTATCGAACACGACGAGTAGGTTCCAGCCGTACATGATTATGTAGTTTATAATTTTTTGAACAAGCGGCAGGCAGAGAGTAATCATACCGCCGATAATAAACCCGGCGGGATTCATTCCGAGAATTCTCACGGCAAGTTCGAGAACGAGCGCTTCGGACATTATGCCAATCATCGGACCGAACACAGCGGAACCCGGGCTGAAGAATTTCATAAGAGCGCAGATTATTCCCGCCCTCCAGATAATGCCTTTGATTCTCCACTTCGTGCTCGCCGCTACAAGGAAGAAAACGGCGAAGAACGTCATTATCTCTCCCGTGAAAGGTATGCGGAGATTGTGAAGAAAGTTACCCGCGATAATTTCCGTTGAAGCCCAGATGCTTCCGAGCACGGACGCGCGAATCCATATATCGGTTTTTTTATCGGTCAAGTTTTTAAAATAGGAATATTTCGTCTCTTAATGAA
>DATMXZ010000289.1:0-2906 GCA_035561235.1 Ignavibacteria bacterium | reverse complement strand
ACGGAATCTTAATGCAAGAACTCCTGAGTTTTAATGAATGATGCCTCGCAACCGGCTCGGCGTTTAAAAAGAAATAATCAGATTTCTGTACTTTTTTATAATCTTGATAATCCCGCCCCATTAAGTTAATTTGATTGTTACATATTTTCGTTTATTTCCGTGTTTTATGTGCCGGGATAACGAAAAGTAAATGATAGTAACTGTTCAAAGAAATTAAAAATTGCGTATTTTTTTTACTTAGATGTTCAGACAACTGTTTTTCATATTTTTGCTCATTATCCCATTTAATACAGGATTCGCGCAGCAAAATTCGGAGGAACTGCCGAAAACAAATTATATTGCTTTCTCGGATGTTCTGAACAAAGGAATGACGATGATTGAGGATGACGTTACTATTCTCGGAAAAGAAAAAATTTATAAAATGGACGCGGGACCCGAATCAGAAACGGGAAATTTCTTTTTGAACGTTTGCAAACAGAGATTTTCCGCGTACAGGTTCGTTTATGATAAAAGCACCGACAGCATAGATTACGGTCTCTTCGTCCGCAATCTTAAACTCGGCGTGGAATATTCGGTACCCGAAGGAAAATCGCTGCTCGGCGATGATTACACGGTTAGGAAAATATCGGTTTCTTTCTCGTATTCGTCCGGAAAACCCGGGAACGAGTCGAACAGCAGGAACTTTTCGGGTTCCTTTAAGGATACTGTAAATGTGAAATACCTGGATTATATTCAGAACAGCGGATTTGCTTTTATGAATTCCGAACTTCCCGAAAAATCGTTTTTCAGGAAGGCTTTTATTCCCGCCGTTGTAGTGCTGGTTTCCGCCGCGACGGTAATTTTATTTTTTACAATAAGAAGCAAATAATATGTCAAAATTAATGAAATTATTTTTATTTCTGGCCGCAGCGGCCGTTTCTCTGACCATTGCCGCCTGTTCCGGTACCGACAGGACAAACATTGATACGGACGATCCTGATAAGGCTTTCGCGATAGCGATGAAAAGTTATGAAGAAAAAGATTATCTGCAGGCAATTGATGATTTTTCTTTTATAAAGGTTAAATTCTCGGGAACAAGCATCAGCGATAAATCGCAGTATTACCTCGGAATGAGTTACCTTAAACGCGAGGAATTCATTCTCGCCGCCTATGAATTTGAATATCTTTTGAAAAATTACGGAACGAGTTCCTTCGCCGTTGACGGAAGATTCCAACTGGCTATGTGCTATTTCGGCCTGTCGCCCGATTATTCACTCGACCAGACGTACACGTATCAGGCTATTAACGAATTGAAGAATTTTCTCGAACTGTACCCGACCGATAAAAACGCTCCCGTTGCTGAAGCGAAGATTAAAGAACTGAGGTCTAAACTCGCCTACAAGGACCTTAAAGCCGCGCAACTGTACTACAAGATGGACGACTACAAGGCATCAATCGTCTATTTCGAACACGTCGTTTCCGAATACTTTGATACGGAATACGCCGACGACGCGCTCTACGGAAAGATTAATTCGCTTATAACGAGAAAAAAATACGATGACGCGAAAAAGGAAATAGAACGCTTTGAATCAAGATTCCCGAACAGCGACCTTTTGCAGAAGGTGCTTAGAATGAAAAAATCTATTTAACTTATATGCAGGAAAGAAAAGTAAAAGATTCGCAGGTCGAAATGATTGAACTTGTCCTGCCGAATGACACTAACATGCTCGGCAACCTGCTCGGCGGAAGACTGATGCACTGGATAGACATCGCCGCCGCGCTCGCGGCTTCACGGCACTGCAACAACATCGCCGTCACCGCCGCCGTCGATAACCTCCAGTTTCACAATCCGATTAAACTCGGAGACATCGTTCGTCTGAAGGCGTCCGTGAACAGGACTTTCAACACTTCTATGGAAGTCGGCGTCAAGGTCGAAGTCGAAGACATACAGTCGGGAACGACTTTTCATTCCAACAGCGCTTACCTTACATTCGTTAACGTCTATAAGCCGTCGGGAAAACCAATCCCCGTCGCGCCGGTAATTCCCGAAACCGAAGATGAAAAAAGAAGATTTGACCAGGCGCTCCGCCGCCGAGACCAGAGGCTTAAAGAAAAATCGGGACTCGTGCAGGAATGATATGAACGAATTTTCATTATCTTGCAGCAATCTCGAAAAGAAATTCCTCAATAAAATAATTTTCAATAATTTCAGCGCGGAACTGAATGCGGGCGACTCTCTCGCCGTCACCGGAAGGAACGGCTCGGGAAAATCAACCCTCCTGAAAACAATCGCCGGACTTATCAAACCCGAAAAGGGAAAGATAGCGTTTTCTTCGGATGGAAAAGAAATCAATCCCGAGCGGCACCACCTGTATGTAGGTATGATTGCCCCTTACATAAACCTGTACGAGGAACTTACCGCGTATGAAAATCTCGCTTTCTTTTATGACCTCAAGAATCCCGGCATAAAGGACGGGAAAAAAGACAGAATAGAAAACCTCCTCAACAGGATAAATCTTTATCCCAGAAGAAACGACGAAGTGAAAAATTTTTCGTCTGGAATGAAACAGCGTGTAAAACTTGCTTTCGCCGTCATTAACTCTCCGCCCCTGCTCCTGATGGACGAACCGAGGACTAACCTCGACACGCAGGGCATTGAACTCGTTTATGAGGTGGCCGAAGAACAGAAGAAAAACGGCGTCCTTATTGTCGCGACTAACGAGCCCGACGACACGCGGCTGTGCTCCCGGACCGTCTCCATCGAAGATTACAGGATAATCTGAACTTTAATCATTGACTTTTAGTTGTAAAAGATATAAGTTGCTATTAGCAACTGTTTCTATTGGCAACTAATTTAAACAATATGAAAAAGAAAACAATTTACGCGATAGCGGTTCTGATCCTGGCGGCGGGAGTAACGGTGTTCT
>DATMXZ010000288.1:0-6167 GCA_035561235.1 Ignavibacteria bacterium | reverse complement strand
GTGTGATTTTTTCCGAAAAAAAGCGGTGAAAATACCTGTACAGCAAAAACTACATTACATCAAACACTAAATTTCTTTAAATTGTTCAATAAATACAAATTTAATTTTACTTTATATGACTAGGATTCTACCTCTTTTGATTCTCCTCTCGTTTCTGTTTTCTTCACGGTCTTATACTCAGGAACTGAAAAGTTATGAGACACAAAAAGCGAATGTCGAGTACAGCCTGAAGACATACGGAGAACTTTATTTCAAATTCAACATCAACTCTAAAGATAAAATAAACGAATTAGGAAGACACATATCAATAGACAACGTAACGGATAAAATCATCTACTTCGAAGTTCACGCATACGCGTCAGCGAATGAGATGGAATATTTTTCGAAGCAGAACATAGACTTCGCGCTTTTGAAGCATCCGGGTGAAGTCGGCGAAGTGAAGATGTCGGACAACATAAAGGAAATAATGGCGTGGGATGTTTACCCGACATATACGGGATATCTCTCGATGATGTCAAACTTCGCGGCAACGTATCCGAATCTGTGCAAGATAGTAAACATCGGCTCGACAGTACAGGGGAGGCAGATGCTATTCGCGGTAATAAGCGACAGCGTTAACTTCAGGAAGCCGAAACCGAGATTCATGTATTCTTCTTCTATACACGGGGATGAGACGACCGCGTATGTTCTTATGCTCAGGTTAATCGATACGCTTCTAAGCGGTTACGGCAATAACGCCCAGATTACGAATCTTGTAAAGAACTGCGAGATATGGATCAATCCGCTCGCGAATCCCGACGGCACGTATCACGGAGGAAACGAAACGGTAAACGGAGCGTGGAGATACAACGCGAACAGCAAGGATTTGAACAGAAATTTCCCCGACCCAGTCGCGGGACCGAACCCGAACGGCGCATGGCAGCAGGAAACCATAAATTTCATGGCGTTGTTCAATCAATTTAATTTTACGCTGTCAATGAATTTTCACGGCGGAGCGCAGGTATTTAACTATCCCTGGGACTGCAAGTCGGCGCTTCATCCCGATGACGCCTGGTGGATACACATCGGGAATCACTGGCTTGACACTGTTCACGCTGTAAATCCGTCGTACATGGTTGACAATCTGGGATATCCTAACATACCCGGAATGGTCAACGGTTACTCGTGGTATTATGTTTACGGCGGCAGACAGGATTACATGACATACTTCTGCGGCGGAAGAGAGGTTACGCTTGAAATTTCCGCGACGAAACTCGTCAGCCCGTCACTGCTTCCCAATTACTGGAATTACAACCATAAATCGTTCCTGAACTACATCAAAGAGACGCTTTACGGAATACGCGGCACGGTTAAGGATTCGGTTACGGGTCTTCCCGTAAAGGCAAAGATATACGTTACGGGACAAAACGATTCGACCTGGATATTTTCGGATTCGATTTGCGGGGATTACCACAGGATGATAAACTCCGGCACTTACAGCCTGACATTCAAGGCGCCGAATTATTACACGAAGACTGTTACAAACGTGAGTGCGGCAAACGACGCGGTAACATACCTTAACGTAATTTTGAGACCGATAGCCACAAGCAGCGGAAATGAGATTCAGGCGGTTCGGGATTTTTCACTCCGGCAGAATTATCCGAATCCGTTCAATCCCGAGACAAATATTAATTTCAGCGTAAAAGAGAAATCGGATGTAACAATCATTATATACGACATTAACGGAAAGGAAGTGACCAAACTCGCGAAAGGTGTATATCAGCCCGGCAATTACAGCATTAAATGGAACGCATCGGATTTCACGAGCGGGGTATATTTCTATAAAATGACAGCCGGGAATTTCACGGAAGTGCGGAAAATGGTCTTTTTGAAATAAATATTGCATTTAAAAAGCCGCTTTACTATATTTGTAAAGCGGCTTATCGTTGAAATTTCGGGAAAGGAGAACCGGAATGTCAAATTTACTTCACACAAGCGATATAAGACATTTGAATATCGTCAAAGATAATTTGATTGTATGTATCATTCTTAAATTTTTTTATCTAAATTACATTTATTGAACTATAGAGTTTAAATTAATAATAAATTTATGAAAAGACAGAAGATTACTGTATTACTGGTTGGATTGATTCTTTTATTCGCTTTTACGAATAATATTCAATCGCAATGGGTACAGTCAAACGGACCAATTGGGGGTAACGTAAGACAACTAGTATTCAATGCTTCGAATGATGTTTTTATTGCTACTAACGGCGGTGTGTTCGGATTCCTTAGCAACGGTTCTTCGTGGTACACGGCAAACAGCGGACTGACAACCTTAGACATCCGGGCGGTTGCGGTCATCGGCTCAAACGTGTTTTCGGGCGGTTACGAAGTACCAAATACACCCGGAGGTGTATTTCTATCTACGAACAAAGGAAATTCCTGGACGCCTGTCAATACGGGATTGAACAACAGGACGATACTGTCTCTGGGTGTGAACGGCACAAGACTATTTGCCGGTACAAACGGAGCAGGTGTTTATACGACGACGAACAATGGTACATCCTGGACAGTAGCCAACGGCGGACTTTCAGGAAGCAGCCTTAACATAAATTGTATCTACACGAACTCATCTGTCGTGTACGCCGGAACAAATGACGGACTCGCGATTTCGACAAACAACGGGACGAACTGGACAGTAAGTTCGTCAGGCCTCTCGACAAATTATAAGGCTATATACGCGGTAACGATAAACAGCGGGACAATATTTGTCGGCACTAAAGCGGGAGTTTATACTTCCACGAACAACGGAGCTTCTTTTACTCCAACTTCGGGCAGCATAGGCAACGCGAATATTAACTGCCTGCTCTATGACGGGACTTATGTATTCGCGGGCACACAGGGCGGCGTATTTAAAACGTCTAACAACGGAGCAAACTGGGTCGCGGCAAACAGTGGACTGACAAACTTGAGTGTAACAACTATCGCGAACATTGCCTCGCCTGTATATACATATATAGGCACGCAGGGCAGCGGGATGTTCTATTCGCTAAACTATTCCACTTGGGTCAATCCTCTCGTGAACTTATACAACACTTCACCCAAATCAATGTGCATAAAAGACGGCAATGTCTATACGGGAACATATCTGAACGGAATGTACAAGACAACAAATACAGGCGGCAACTGGACAGCGATAAATACAGGTCTTCCCGCTTCAAGCGTTGTCAACGACGTGATTACCGACGGCACGAACATTTATGCGGCAACCGCTACCGGGCTTTACAAGACGGCAAATGACGGAGCAAGTTGGACCGGAATCGGAACAACAATAACTCCTACGAATTATTTTCTTTCGGTAATTAAAGTCGGTTCGGTTCTATACGGCGGAACTTTCGGCGGCGGCGTATTCACCAGTACAAACGAGGGCGCCAACTGGACAGCAATGAACAGCGGGTTGACAAATCTCAACGTATGGGATTTGGACTATGATGCCTCGAACATTTACGCTGCTACCGCCAGCGGCGGTGTTTTCAAGTATCCTCTGGCCGGTACATCCTGGGTTGAAGCAAATAACGGATTGCCCACGGGTTTCGATATAAGAATGCTTACCGTTACAGGCAGCAAGGTATACGCCGGTTTCATCGGTCTGTATGTTTCAACCGACGGCGGCAGCAGTTGGACATCAACGGCAAACGATTCGCTGGCGGGTAAAAGAGTTCGTTGCGTTTATTCTTTTGACGGCGGCAATAAGTTGCTCGTCGGAACGTATAATAACGGAGTTTACGTTTCAATCAACGGCGGCGCGAATTTCTATTCCGCCAACTACGGATTGCATCCGCTTTCAGACGTTAACTGCATAACCCTCGTCAACGGTACAGACGTATTTGCCGGTGTTTACGGGCTCGGTATCTGGAAAAGACCTCTTGCGGAAATAATTTCAGGAATAAAACTGATTAGCACCGAGATTCCGGACAAATTTAAACTCGGTCAGAATTATCCGAATCCTTTTAATCCTGTAACTAACATCAAATTCGAGGTTCCTTCAACTTCGAATGTGGTTCTGAAGGTTTACAGTTCGACGGGCAAGGAAGTATCGACAATCGTCAACGGATTGTACCGCACGGGCATTTACGAAGCGACATTCGACGCGTCGGGTTTATCAAGCGGAGTTTATTTCTATAAACTCATTACAGATAAGTTCACGCAGACAAAAAAGATGATAGTCTTAAAGTAAAAAAAGAATTTAATAAGTACAAAAGGGAGTTCCAACGAACTCCCTTTTTTTATAATTCAATTTTATTTTAAATATTATTCCACAGTAACGCTTTTGGCGAGATTCCTCGGCTGGTCAACGTTGCATCCGCGCGCGACAGCTATGTAGTATGACAGGAACTGAAGAGGAATTACGTTCAGTATCGGCGCGAACAACGCGAGCGACTTCGGGACGCGCAGAACGTAATGAGCGTACGAATCGATATTCGTGTCGTCCTCGGTTGCTATGACGACAATCTTACCGCTCCTCGCGCGCACCTCCTCGATGTTCGAAATAATCTTGTCGTAAGTCCTGTCTTTCGGCGCCACGAACACGACAGGCATATTTTCATCAATCAGCGCGATTGGACCGTGTTTCATTTCCGCGGCGGGATATCCTTCCGCGTGTATATAAGAAATTTCTTTCAGTTTAAGCGCGCCTTCAAGCGCGACCGGGAAATTTACTCCCCTGCCCAGATAAAGGAAGTTGGAAGAATCTTTCAGCGCGTCCGCAACTTTTTTGTATTCTTCCCGCATATTAATCATATTCTGTATTTTGTCGGGAAGTGTTTTAAGTTCGGCCACAATTTCTTTAAGCGAATCGCGCGAGATTGTTTTTTTCTCGGCTGCCAGCATCAGAGTAATAAGAGAAAGTGACATAACCTGACTCGTGAACGCTTTCGTCGAGGCGACACCGATTTCGGGTCCCGCGTGAACGTATGTTCCGGCGTCAACTTCACGCGCTATCGTACTGCCGATAACGTTAACGATGCCGATTGTCGTAGCGCCGAACTTTTTCGCTTCGCGAAGAGCGGCGAGTGTATCCGCGGTTTCTCCGCTCTGGCTGATGAGAATAACTACGTCGTCCTTGTCGAGTATGGGTCTTCTGTACCTGAACTCTGACGCGTACTCAACCTCGACGGGAATCCTGCAGAACTGCTCGATAAGATATTCTCCGACAAGCCCCGCGTGCCAGGCAGTGCCGCAGGCTGTAATAATAAACCTTTTGGCGTTAATCATCTTGTCGAAAACGCTTTCGAGTCCGCCGAGTTTCGCGGTGCCTGTTTCAAAATTTATTCTTCCCCTGTAAGTATTCTGAATCGTGTCGGGCTGCTCGCATATTTCCTTCAGCATGAAGTGGTCATAACCGCCCTTCTCAATCGACTCCATCAAAAAATCGATTTCCTTCGCTTCCCTGAAAATTCGTTCGTCGTGAATCGTTTTCATCTTGAATCCGTTCTCTCTGATTATAGCCATATCGCCTTCCTCGAGATAAACGACGTTGCGCGTGTGGTTAATCACGGCCGAAGCGTCAGAAGAAACTATCGTCTCATCGTTTCCGATTCCAATAAGAAGCGGGCTGCCGTTTCTCGCGATAATTATCTTATCGGGCTCCTCCGCGCACAGACAGGCGATGCCGTAAGTGCCCTCGACATCGTTCAATGCAAGACGGACTGCCTTCTCGAATTCGTTTGTTTGCTTAAAATAATAATTCATAAGGTTCGCGAGAACTTCCGTGTCGGTATCCGTCGTGAATTTATATCCTTCTTCAAGCAATTTTGTCTTTATGTATTTGTAGTTTTCGATTATCCCGTTATGAACAATCATTATGTTTCCGTACATATCGGAGTGCGGATGCGCGTTTGTATCGTTCGGAATGCCGTGAGTAGCCCATCTCGTATGCCCGATTCCAATATTCCCGGTGAAAGCGTCCTTGTCGATGCTGTTATTCATTTCATCGACCTTGCCCGCTTTCTTGTAACTTATAATCGATTTGTCTTTTTTAACGATTGAAACGCCTGCAGAGTCGTATCCTCTGTATTCGAGCCTTTTAAGCCCATCGATAATAATCGGCAGAGAATTTTTCCTACCAATATAGCCTACAATACCGCACATATAATTTTAATAAATTTTACAATCAGTTAAATTAA
>DATMXZ010000287.1:0-2436 GCA_035561235.1 Ignavibacteria bacterium | reverse complement strand
TTCTCGATAATTGCCAAATTGAATTCAAATCGATCCCGTGAAAAAATCGGATTACTTCTTTATTTTATTATAAGTTACATCCTTTGATATTTTTTAAGCGGGACACTACTGATTTGCAATTTAAAATTGCTCTACAAGCCTATATCCTCGTTCCACAATTCTTTGTTCTTATCGATAAAATCCTTCATGAGGTTAATGCATTCGTCAAGATTCAAATCAATAACCTCCACTCCGTGCTCTTTCAAGAATTCCGGTCCGCCCTCAAATGTAACTGACTCGCCCGCGACGACCTTTTTAATTCCGAATTGAACGACCGCTCCCGAACAAAGATAACAGGGCATCAGCGTTGAATATAAAACCGTGCCGCTGTATGAGCCTATCCGCCCTGCGTTTTCAAGGCAGTCAATCTCCGCGTGCAGAGTCGGGCTCCCCTTTTGAACCCTGCGGTTGTGCCCCCTGCCGATTATTCTGCCGTCTTTAACCAGCACCGAGCCGATGGGTATACCGCCTTCGGCGAGCCCCTTTTTCGCTTCCTTGATTGCCTCTTTCATAAATTCGTCCATAAAAAATTATTTATGAAATATTTAGCAAATATTAAATTATTGTAAGTCTAAAAAAAGCCCGCTATTAATAAGCGGGCTCATTGCATTATGGGAGAACGTATGAGACTACTTTATCAGCATCATTGTTTTTGTGTCGGTGAAATTTCCTGCCGTGAGTTTGTAGAAATACACGCCGCTGGAAAGATTCGCTGCTTTGAACGAGACCTGATAATTTCCCGCCTTTTTGTTTTCGCTGATTAGCGATGCGATTTCTTTTCCCAGCAGGTTATAAACTTTTAATGTCACGAAAGAATTTTCTTTTATCGAAAAATTTATTTCGGTAACTGGGTTGAACGGATTCGGATAATTCTGCCCGAGTTCGAATCTGTCTGCTGTTCCTGTTATTCCCGGATTTATTCCGGACGGTCCGCCGAAAGAGCCGTCCGGGTTTATGTTCTGAGCGTAAATCCCGCCTCCGTCATTCCTTCCGTCCGACCAAGCGAGTATCGACATTCCGTTTGTTGTCATTACCGCCCCGAGCCTGCCCTTTGAGCCGGGAGCGCTGCTTGGAGTTATTATGCTTCCGCCCCACTGAAGAGCGCCGTTTCTGTTCAACCTGAACGCCTTGACGGAACCCGCCGTCCCGACGATTTCAGCGTAATATCCGAATGCAGCCGTATCCTTTACCAGCGCGGTAAGACTCGAAAACGAATTTCCGTCAAGCGGCTTTATGGGAAGACCCGCGTCATTCCACAACCTCGCGCCGCTCGAAGAAAACTTTTGCCCGTAAACGCCAATCAAAGACTGTGTTGAGTTTTTCTCCTGCCAGAAAACATAGGTTTCGCCTGTTGACGGCATGTAAGCCGCCGATGGAGCGAAACGCAGATTCGTGTTAACCACACCTACGGTTGAGCCGTTGACGGGAAACTGTATAACTCCCGCGGAATTCTTCCGCTGTACATAACAGTTTGTCGGTCCCGCAACATAACTCTGCCATACGTAAATTGCCCCGTTGTTTCCGTCTGAAAATATGCTCGGCTGGTACGTTCCCTGCGCGCCCCCGAGACTGTATATCGTATCCATTGGATTTCCCCACAGCCCAATCCCCGTGGAGGAATACTTCTGTGTATATGTCTTGAAATTTGACGGGCTTATGAATGAGCCTGTGTATCCTATCCAGTATAAAATCACGCTTCCGTTATCGGAAGCGACTCCTGTAGGATAATTGAACTTCTCGCCTATTGATACGTTACCCGTTATTTTTATCGGCGCGGAACCCCATTGTTTCACTCCCGCTTTGTTTATTTTCTGCATGGCGAGATTATTGTTGTATTGCCACGTTATTACTACATTACCGTCTGATGTTGGAATCACTTTCGGATTTGCCTGATAAACAAGCGATGAATCCGTAAGCGTGATTCCGTCGGCTCCCCAAAGGAATTGCCCGGTCGGACTTATCCTGTAAGCGTATGGATTAATTGAACTGCCCGCGCGCGTGTCCGTGAAAGAAAGCACGCAGCAATTGCTGTCATCAACCGCAAGTCCCCAGTCGACGAGCGAACTGCTCTGCGGATTGTTCCCGCTGATGAGAAGACCACCGTCGGAAAACTGCTTTACGCCCTGAGGATTCAGTTTTTGAAGATATACCTTATATCCCCCGCTCCTCTGGTCGAACCAACCGATGTAACAGCCGCCGTCCGAAGTCAGAGCGATTTTCGGCAATACCTGCTCCCCCGTAGTGTCGCAGACATTCGTGTTCAATGACGGGTTCGATGTCCATTGAGATGAAGCGGCGCCCGCTAATATTACAAAAAAAGCCAGCAAAATAAATTTTTTCATTTCGGCTAATTTAAGTTTAATATTTTGTTTTGATAAAATTATTATTCCATATAAC
>DATMXZ010000286.1:0-2824 GCA_035561235.1 Ignavibacteria bacterium | reverse complement strand
GCATGAAGGGGGAAAAACAATAAATCATTTGAATATGGCTGAATTAAAAACAAAGAAAACAAAAGCAAGCGTAGAAAAGTATATAAATTCGCTGAAGGACGATGCCCTCATTGACGATTGCAATAAAATTATTGCGATGATGAAGTCGGTAACGAAAGCGGAGCCTAAGATGTGGGGACCCGCGATAGTGGGCTTCGGCGATTTGCGTTATAAATACGCGTCGGGCAGGGAAGGCGACTGGTTCAGAGTAGGATTCGCTCCGAGAAAAGGGCAGATATCGCTTTATGTTATGGGCGCTGTCGGCAACACTGAACTGCTTTCCAAAGTGGGCAAACACAAGGCGGGGAAAGGATGCCTGTACATCAGGAAACTTTCAGACGTGGACGAGAAAGTGCTAAAGAAAATAATTAGATATTCGAACGACAACGTTGAAAAATTGCTTTGCGGCTGCTGAAGTAATTGAAAGTTTTAAAAACGGTAAACTCCCTTAGCAAAAAGGGAGTTTACCTAAAAATATTAAGTCCCTTCTTACCTGAAAGTTTCGAGCCTGAATTCCATCCACTGCGACTTTGCGAAATCGAGAAAAGCGCCCGGAGCAGAGTCGAATGATTTGTCTACTTTGTAGTTCCCGCCCTCATTGTAGCCGTTTATTCTAACGAGCATATCGCCCCGCAGCGCGTACTTAGAGTCGTTTTCGTGCATGATAAGTTTCAGCGTTGACGGAGATACATCGCCCCTGCAGGCGAGTTTGTAGAGGAACGTGCTCTCCGCGATACCGTTATCGTTCAGGTCTGTTATCGAAAGCGAGCCCGGAATGAAATCGAGAGTAAGATCCAGAGGGCAGTCGTTCACGAAATCATTAATTTTCCAGAGGAGGGTAAATGAATTTCCTGAACCGACGTAATGGTAGCCGAATAATTCAGCCTCATTTATGTATTCATCGAAATCAGGATGATTCGCTTTTTTCTTTTTTATTCCGGTCTTTGTGAGAATGAGTATGTTTTCTCCGTTCCTGTCATTCCATCTCTTTCCTGTGAATATATTTCCTGCATATCTTATGTCAGCGGGCAGTTCGGATTTATTGAACTGAAGCATCTCAACTTCCGTCACGGAACTTTTCTCGTTTTCAGCGGGAGTTTTTTCCTGAGTTGTTTCCTGTTTTTCGGTTTCGGTCCTGCTTGTCTCGGTTTTTGTGTCTTCCTTCTTCTTGCTCCTGTCGTTGCTTGTAAGCAATTTGCAAATGCTGCATGACATCAGAAGCATAACTGTGATAGTGAGTACAATAATGTTTTTCATATCGAGTAAATGATAAAAAAATTATGATGAATCCGAATACAATTGATCGGGAAAAATATTCTTTTCGCTAAAACCTAACAATAAATTTGTAGAAAAAAAAGCGAAAAGTTGTGTGGGAGAGCGGTCTTTAAAAGAGCGGATTACTTTCCGTTCTTCTCCTTGTTTGTATTAAGGGCGTGCTTTATAATACCGGCGACGAGCCTTACCGGCAGAGGATTGCCGTAATTAAAATGTATCGCGGATTTGGTTGTCTTGAAACTTTCAAGTTCTTCCCGGAAATGTTTCATTACAACAGGCTTCACGAACAGGCTGTAATGATTACTGAATGCAGCGAACCAGCAGAGCATTCCGTTTTTCCGGTATCCCGGCATACCGTAACTTATATATTCTTCCGCTTCGGGAGCGGTTTTTTGAATCACTTTCCGCAGTTTTTTCAATGACTGCCGCTGTTCCTTCGGCTGGGCAGCTAAGTATTCTCTGACTGTAGTAGGTTTCATAAGCGAAAATTATTTTGTATCCGTGCTGTCCACGTTGTTAATCAGACGGCTTTCAAGAATCTCGCACATGTCCTGCCCGCAGTACGAAATCTGAAATTTGCCTCCCGTAATCGGGGTTTTAATCTTGTGTGCGGATATCACTTCACCGCCAATTATAAGCGCTACTCTTTTGTTAAGGTGTACAGTTGTAAACTTTTCCAGTTTATCGGCAGAAGATTTTGTCAGTTCAATTTCGATTCTTTTCTTCGTTTCCGTCTGCTGTTCGGTTCTTGGTTTTACCTTGAGTATCAGCGGAACGAAATCCGATGCGCCTATTATCAGTTTGATGTACTCCCTCTCGTTGTTTTCCAGCAGCATATCGCTGCATTTTACTAAAAATCTGTCCGGAGATAGAATGTCAGGCGCATCAGCGTCATTTTTTATTTCCGATAATACGAGATACATCCCATCCTGAAGTTGATTGGTTGTGTCTCTTGTTACACTCGTCCCGTTGTCAGGTCCGCCGGCAGAATGCAGGCCTACCGCGGAGTATGATATAAACAGCGCAACAAGTAAAGCCGGAAATAGAATTTTCATTCTTAATTTCATTTTGATTATCTCTTTGAAATATTAATCGCCTTCGGGCTGTATTGAACTTGTCTCTATCATAAGCGTCACGGTTCTTTGAGGAGCCCTTGTTCTGTGCATTAGGCCTTTTGTAACTGTAATGCCCTGGTGCGGCAGCAGTTCCGTTGTTTTATCCTCGATGTCGACAAACAGTCTGCCTTCAAGGACAAAGAAAAACTCGTCGTCGTTTTCGTGTTTGTGCCAGTGGTATTCGCCTTCGACGATTCCGATTCGCACTACGCTGTTGTTGACTTTCGTAAGCGATTCGTTATACCACTTATCCCTGCATTCATTTACAAGCGCCGGTATATCGATTTTTTCGAGATGACCGAAACGGACACCCAATTTGGTAACGTAATTGTATTTATTCATAAATACTGAAGTTTAAGAAATTGAATAATTCATTAAATGCAACAATCCAATAT
>DATMXZ010000285.1:0-2079 GCA_035561235.1 Ignavibacteria bacterium | reverse complement strand
TGATAGAACTGCCAAAAATGCTTCCTGCGGAATCTCGACCGACCCCACTTGTTTCATACGTTTTTTGCCCTCTTTTTGTTTCTCGAGCAGTTTCCGCTTTCTTGAAATATCGCCGCCGTAGCATTTCGCGATAACGTTTTTTCTTAAAGCGCTGATTGATTCGCGGGCGATAACCTTCGTGCCGATTGCCGCCTGTATGGCGACTTCGAACATGTGTCTCGGAATCAGTTTGCGGAGTTTCTCGCAGAGTTTTCTGCCCCAGTAATAAGCGTTCTCCCTGTGAATAATAGTAGAGAGCGCGTCGACGGGTTCGCCGTTAAGCAGTATGTCGAGTTTGACGAGGTCGGATTCGCGGTAATCTTTCAGTTCATAATCGAAAGAAGCGTAGCCTTTTGTTATTGATTTCAGTCTGTCATAGAAATCGAAAATGATTTCGGACAGCGGATACTCTATAGTAAGGTCAACTCTCTTCGCGTCTATGTAGTGCTGGTTCTTGAAAATTCCGCGTCTCTCATTCGCGAGTTTCATAATGTTTCCGATGAACTCGACGGGAGTAATGATTTGCGAAGAAATGAAAGGCTCTTCGATGTGGTCGATTACAGTCTGGTCGGGCATCAAAGACGGATTATCGACGAGAACTACTTCGCCGTTGGTCTTGAATACCTTGTATTCCACGTTAGGAACGGTCGTGATAATATTCAGGTCGTATTCGCGCTCGAGTCTTTCCTGAACGATTTCGAGATGAAGAAGTCCAAGGAATCCGCATCTGAAACCGAAACCGAGAGCGACGGAAGTTTCCGGCTCAAATGAAAGCGCCGCGTCGTTTAATTTAAGTTTCGCAAGCGATTCTCTGAGGTTTTCAAAATCATTCGCGGCAATGGGATAGATTCCGCTGAACACCATCGGTTTTACTTCCTTGAATCCGGGAATTGGCTCATCGCTTCTGTTATTCACGTCGATTATTGTATCGCCGACTTTCGAATCGTTAACGTCCTTGACGTTGGCAATCAGATAGCCGACATCGCCGGAATTAAGGTGTCCTGTCCTTTTCCTTTCCATCTTCAGAATTCCTACCTCTTCCGCCTGAAATCTTTTTCCGTTCCAGAAAAACTCTATTTCGTCTCCTTCTTTCAGAATTCCGTCTATCACTCTAAGATAAACAATCACGCCTCTATAGTTGTCGAATTTAGAATCGAATATAAGCGCCCGCAAAGGATTTTTCTCCTCAACCTTAGGAGGCGGAATTCTTGAAATTATGTTCGTAAGAATTTCTTCCGTACCCGTTCCGACTTTCGCGCTGGCTGTCAGGATATCTTCGCGCTTTCCTCCGATTAATTCGATAATCTGGTCTTTGGTTTCATCGACCATCGCGCTCGGCAGGTCAATTTTATTAATTACCGGAATTATTTCGAGGCCGTTGTCAATAGCGAGATAAAGGTTGCTGATAGTCTGCGCCTCGATACCCTGTGTAGCGTCAACGACGAGAAGGGCGCCTTCGCAGGCGGCGAGAGAGCGTGATACTTCATAAGAAAAATCCACGTGTCCGGGTGTATCAATAAGATTCAGCACGTATTGGTTTCCGTCTTTCGCCTCATAATCCATCTGAATGGCGTGGAGTTTTATTGTAATGCCGCGTTCCTGTTCGAGATCCATATCGTCCAGGATTTGCTTTGTCATAACACGGCTTTCAATTGTTCCTGTAAATTCAAGCAGTCTGTCGGCGAGAGTTGACTTTCCGTGATCAATATGAGCAATTATACAAAAATTTCTAATGTTTGAATTCTGCACTTTTTAAACGTATAACGATAAAATATAAAAAAAGTGGGTTTAAAGGCTACAACCCACTTTAAAACTTTAAGATGTTTGTAGAGCAAAAACCCGATTATGCACCGGTTTTTCTTGATGCTCTGATGTCCTGAATGTCTTTTCTGATTTCTGCAGCCATTTTTCTCAGGTTGTTCAGTTCTTTTCTTAATCTTGTTCCGGCGGCATTTTGCGACTTTTCATAGAACTTTTCGATGTCGATTTTCATTCCGTCTAAAATTTCCTGTAACTTTGTAAATTTTTCCATTTTAATCT
>DATMXZ010000284.1:0-18666 GCA_035561235.1 Ignavibacteria bacterium | reverse complement strand
GAACAATAATTTATTTCTTCCTTTTCGCTCTGCCTGCATTCCTGATTTCCGGATGCATGTTCAAGAAAAACGTGATGAAAGACGAAGCCGATGACATCGAGGAGGCGGTTGTGGCATCGGTCAACAGTGAAAATTTTCTCGTTATGAAAGAGGAAATCTTTCAGGCTACGTCAAAATCAAGCAAGCAGGGATTCAGAACCACTTCGGGATACACTGAATACCGCCTGACAAGTTACGACCTGAACACGGGAAAAATCTCGAAGAGAATCGAACTCGGCGAACGCGATGACGGCTATATGTATTTCCTCGGAGCAACCGAAGGAAAACTCTGGTATTTCTGCGATAACGAAAAAATCGGACTGCACGCGCGAAATCCTAAAACTCTCGACGTGGTCGTTACTAAAGACGACATAGAAAAAGTAAATCCATTCCTGAAAAATAATTTCCCGAAAGTCAAATGGTACGAACTCCGTAAATACTTCGGCTTCGACCTCGTCAAAAAAATGCCGCTTATTGCCGACAACAGTGGTTTCGTTTATCTCCTGAATCCTGAAAGTTATAAGACGGAAAAGATTTCTTCACCCGTCAAGAATTTCGATTACGAAAAATCAATATCTACAACGTCAATACATGTTACGAAAAATGACAATATGTCACTATCGGGCGACCCGAGAAAAACTATTCATTTCGCCTCCAGGGAATTCGAGCAGCCCGATTTTCTTAAAGGAGAATTTCTCGAAAGTTCAAATTCGCTTAACGTTAAGGAAATATTCCCGGAATACCTGAACCCGATTTATGATGAGATTGAAAAGAGCCAGAGGTTTATAGACTCGGTGAACGGATTGGAAGAACAGATGAAGGAGGAAACCGACCAATGGAAAGTAAGACAGTACGACTTTCTTAAAGGAAGAATCAAGTACGAAGAGGATAATATCGGCAGGAAATACAAGGAAATAAACGATTTGAGCACGAGCCGGTTCAATACAATAATCAGCCGCGATAAGGGCGTATTCGTCATTCACACTACTACCGCTTCCGACACCGCGAAGGTCTTAATTTCAAAAGTAAATTTTGACGTGAAGAAAAAATCAATAACTCTTATCTGGACTACGCTTCTCGAAAACATTTTCGCCGAACCGGAAAAAGTCTTTGAAAAAGGCGGATTCGATTACGTGTTCTCAAAGGGCAGTCCAAACCTGAGAACCAAACGCGCGATTATATATGGAGATAAATTGATTCTTGTTTCGATGCTCAGAACTGTGTGCATAGATGTCAATTCCGGGAAAGTGCTCTGGGAATTTCAAATTTAAAAATTCCACCCGTTACATAGGAAAGAAAATTCTTGTTGGTTTCCAAACTTGAAACTCGGCTGTTATACGCCGTTTCCATAGATTATAAAACTGCCCCGGCTAAACTGATACGGGGCTACATTCTTTACTAAATTTTTACTAAAAAATTATTGTCTCTTAGTATAATCTGAACTTGTCTCACAATAGTTTTTAACATTTTAATCCGTCTCTCCGACTTAGCCCACGGCTTCAGCCGTGGGACATCAAACGTAGTTTGATACAACCGTTTTAACGGTTTGCAATCGAGCATATTTTCTATATAAAAATCCCGTTGGCTAACTCAACGGGATTTCTAACTTGTAAATTTCCGGTATATCCAATTCAAATCCTACTTGCGGCTCGTATCCGGAGGATAACTCATATCCGGGCGGCGGTTTAGTTCCGGCGGACGATTCATATCCGGCGGCGGACCGTTTTCAGGACCCGGAATTTTCTTCGTCATCTCGTCGAGTTTTTGCTTCTGCGTCTCGTCGCACATACCGCGTATCTGTTTGAAATGTCCGTATCTCAGCATCTCGAGTTCTTTCATCTTCTCTCCGATTAAACCCGATATCCTTTTCGCCTCTTCATCGTTTCCTGTCCTGACAACCTCCATCATGCTTTTCTGCAGCCCTCTCAGTTCGTCGCGTATTTTATCCGTCGCTTTGAAGTTTTCTTCCCTCATCGCTTCGATCTTTTTCATCTGCTCAGGAGTGAATTTCAGTTCTTCCTGAAAAAGCGCTTCGGGACGCGGTCTGTTCTGCATCGGCTCTTTGCCCGGTCCCCTGCCCGGTCTAAGCGAACTGTACCACAGAAAACCGAGCGTTGCGATGTTCACGACAAGCAGCGCGATTATTACAATGTAAAGCCCTTTGTCTTTCTTAGTTGTATCCATTTAAAATATCCTCTGTATTATATTCGAATGAATTGAATTCCTGAACTATGGTTTCTGTCTGCCCTGATTTGCCGGCATCCACGGATGCGCTCCTGTAAACCAGAATTGAAAAAACATTTAACACGAGTATGACTGCCGCGATTAGAACATATCTTATAATATGCACGCCGTAATTTTCGGGCTTTTCAAGCCGCGCCTCAATTCTCGTGAACAAAAAAGGATTCGCTTCAGCCCTTTTGATTCCGTCAAGGCTTTCAAGCGTTTTTTTGACTTCATCCTCTATTTTATCTCGTCTTTCCATTCGCTTATATTAGATGCTTTTTAAAAAAAAATCTTGCGGGTCATAAACCGCTGTTATAATAATCGCTTAATAATTTTTTCAGGTTGTTTTTCGCCCTGTGCAGAAGAGACTCGACTGACGACTCCGTCAGGTTCATTATACTGCTGATTTCCTTCACAGAAAGTCCTTCAATCTTGCTCAAAACAAACGCGCTTTTTTGCGAATCGTTGAGTTTTTCCACCGCTCTGAACAGCACTGCGGAACGCTCCTTGTTCTCCATAATCACTCCCGGATGATTGAAGTCGGGCAGGTTAAGCGATTCGGATTTCTCTCCGAATATCGATTCCATGAAACCAAAACGCTTCTTTCTCTTTGATTTGCGGATGTGCTCGAAACACTTGTTCAATGTGATTCTGTATATCCAGGTGCCCGGCGACGAATCTCCTCTGAACTTCCCGATTGAATTGAAAATTTCGACGAAGACATCCTGAACTGTATCTTCGGCATCGCTTGCGTTCTGAAGAATTCCGAGAGACGTGTTGTAAACCCTGTCCTTGTATTCCTCGAACAGGCGGCGGAACGCGGCGCTGTCGCCGCTCTTGATTTGTTCTATTATATCCGAATCCGGCAAATGAAATAATTTGTAAACCCAATATACTTTTCCTGCCTTCAATTATAAAGGAAACAAAGCAAACAGGCAAAGAGCGCTTCAATAAAATTTCATTCGCGAAATAAGTAAATCGCTGACTTCAGTACAAATCGGCGGCATGAAACCATAAATTTATTCTCTTTAAATCATTCGTGAAAATTCGTGGTAATTTGTGGTAATTCGTGGCTGAATCTCTTGCTTTTATACGGTAATCGCTCTTGCTCTTAATTCCGTGCAATCCCCTCTTTACGCACAATCCCGCGG
Source organism: Ignavibacteria bacterium (assembly GCA_035561235.1). Classification (GTDB taxonomy): domain Bacteria; phylum Bacteroidota; class Ignavibacteria; order Tepidaquicellales; family Tepidaquicellaceae; genus CAIKZJ01. Next base: position 15,250 of record DATMXZ010000284.1, on the reverse strand, counting down.
GAACTCTAAAAAATCTTCGCTCTTCTTTGCCCTTCGCGCCTTTGCGGTAAACGCTCTTGCTCTAAATAGTTCTGAAAATTCGTGTAAATTCGTGGCTAAACGCTCTTGCTCTTAAATCCGCACAATCCCCTCTTTCCGCACAATCCCGCGGGAACTCTAAAAAATCTTTGCTCTTCTTTGTGTCCTTCGCGCCTTTGCGGTAAACGCTCTTGCTCTAAACAGTTCTGAAAATTCGTGTATATTCGTGGCCGAATCTCTTGCTCTTAATTCCGTGCAATCCCTCTTTCCGCACAATCCCGCGGGAACTCTAAAAAATCTCTCTCATTTCTCGTGACCTCTGCCTTATTGGTGAACGTTCTTGCTCTTAATACCGCTGCCGTAACCTACTTCTTCCCTACCTTGTCCATTATGTATTTCGCGACGGCGTCCGCTTCCTTCTGCTTCAATCCCTGATTCGGCATCGCCGGATAATCGGGATTTATCTTCTGAGGATTGTATATGAATGCCGCGAGTTTCTTCAGGTCTCCCGAATATTTCGGCACCGTTTCCTGATACGGCGGTCCGACAAGTTTCACGTCGAACTTATGGCAGGCTATGCACTTCTCGTTAAAGATTTTTTCTCCGTCCGCGCCCGACACCTGAACTATCATTCCCTCTTTCTCCTTCGCCAACTCTTCCGCCTTCGAACTCAGCACGAGGTATTGCTCCTTCATCGCGTTCTTAAAAGTCAACTGGTCTTTTACAATCGTGAAAGTGAAAAGTATGAATATCAGAAAAAATACCGCTCCGCTCAGATTCGTTTCCGAACTCTTGAATATCTGATAAAGCATCGTGCCGATTAAAAGCAACGCGAGAAGCGAAAATCCCGCGAACGCGTAAACACCCGAAGATGCGTTGTACGGCTTCAGGAACAGTGTGCCCGCGAATATGAAAATCGGCTGAATAAGCGTGCCGGCGAACGCCGTTATGACAGCATATTTTTTTATCGCCGCCGCGTAATCAAGATTCCCCGGCTTCACGCCGCCCTGCCATACGAAGAAGAAATAAAGAATCGCACCGCCCGTCACCATTGCCGACGACGAAAGAAAATATAAAAAATTCACCCAGATGGGCGCCGATACCAGCAGTTTTAATATATTGTCAACCGAACCCCAGACTCCCGGCTTCGATGCTATCGTCATTCCGCTTATGAACAGAAACATCGCCGTTAAAAGAAGCGATATTCCCCAGTTGCCGTAACGCGAACCAAGGTAAACGACCTTGTCCTCATATTCTTTGACATCCTTCGGAAGCGCTCCGCTCTTTAATGCGCCGATTACCGCCTCAAGTTGAAACGCGCTCTTGTAGTTGTAAATGAACACGTAACTCACTATGTACAAAATCAGTGCGAGAGTCAGCATACTGACAGATATTACCTTCGCGCCGTAAAGCAACTGAGCGTAAACGAGAACTATCGTAATCATCGGAAGCACGCCGAGCGCGAATCCCGCGGCTTTGCCCACCGTAAGTTTGTCCATGACGTCCTTCGCCATCATTATGTACAGAGGATTTTTCGTATTCTTTCCTCTTCTTTTAAAGTAAACGGAAAATACAGATGCGCCGAGGGTGATTCCCGCGAAAGGCAGAAACGTGAGCAGCGATATTATCTGCATCACCGTCAGCAGCCCGATATGTTCCGACGAAGGAGGAATAACTAACTGTTCAAAAATGTTCATAAAGTTGAAAATAATTTATCTGCCGAAAGTATTGTGATTATGAGTAATGTGTATAAATTTATTGCCATGAAAGTCCCGACGACTTCTTTTCTTTTCAGTTCATTGCTTGCCAGAAACCTGTACGAACCGTATAGCATTGCTGCCGAACACAACCAGAGAATAATTTTTGTTGCCGTGAAATGTCCGATTCCGGCGAATGGCATCGCCGCGGCTATTAGCACTGTAGCAACGAGCAGCGCGAATGTGACTACTTTTAAAAATTCCCGCGAATATTTTTCCGTCAGAACAGGAAAGCCGCCTTTTCTGTAATCTTCTCCGTAAAGCAGTAGCAAAAGCCAGAAGTGGGGTATCTGCCATACGAAGAAATAAGCAGACACTATTAATATTTTTACGTCAAGAGGATTCCCCCCTGCCGCAAGCCATCCTGCTGCGGGAGGCAATGCGCCGACGAGCGAACCGGGTATTATTGCGAGCGCCGTCTTCTTTTTCAGAGGCGTGTAAACCGCGTTGTACCAGATGAACGTTACAATCCCGGTAATGTACGCGGGCATGTTTGCCTTTAATATCAGTACGGCTGAACCCGCACCGAACAGCAATCCCGTAATAATCAGCGCCGACTGCTTCGATATTCTCCCCGAAGGTATCGGTCTATTCGAAGTTCTTTTCATCAACAGGTCCGTGCCGCTTTCCTGATACTGGTTCAGTGCCGCGGAACTGCACGCGAGAAGAAATATTCCGAGTGATGAAAAAATGAATTCGAATCCGGGCGCCTTCGCCGCGAGAAAATATCCGAGCGCTGTCGTGAATGAAACGAGAACCGTTATCTTTATTTTCACGAGTTCCGGAACCGCGTTAATTCGCGAAGCTAACGTCCCCTGTTTCAGAGCATCAGTCGCTATTGCGTTATATTTCCCGGCGTCCTTCAATTCTTATTTTGTTTTTATTGAATCCTGTTTAATGTTTAATGTGTCCTTCGCCTTTGTTGTGTCCGTCGTCTGCATCGTCTTCGCGTTAATCAGCCACGAATCGAATTTTTCCTGTGGCAGCGCCACCACGAGCGAAAGCATGTAAGCGTGGCTAAGTCCGCAGTACTCCGCGCACTCTACGTTGTATTTCCCTTCTTCTTTCGGCTCGAACCACATGTAATTTTTTCTTCCCGGTATGACGTCCTCCTTAACCCTGAATGCGGGCATGTAAAAACTGTGCGCGACGTCCGCAGAATTAAGTTCGAGTTTTATGGATTTTCCGACAGGCACAAATAATGTGTCCGCCTTTACGCCGTTTTCATATTCATAACTCCACGCCCACATTCTTCCCGTTACCTTGACGTTCATCGCGTCCGTCGGAGCGTTTCTCATCATCTTGAATCCCGAATATCCGAAATAAAACATCACAAGAACGAGTAGAACGGGTATCGCCGTCCATAATATCTCAAGCGTCGTGTTTCCCGTAATGTCCGTCGCGACAGGATTCCGCTTCCTGCTGTACCTGAAGATAAAATAAAACATTGCCGCGGATATCAAAGCGAGTAGCAGGAACGATATCCCGACAATAATTATGAACGTCAAATCCGTTTGTCTGACAATGTCTAATTTCATTTTAATGGAAATCTATAAGTTAAATCAAAAAATGTTAGCACTATTACTACTATGAAAATCGCTATGCACACGAAAATAAAAACCCTGAATACGGGTGAATCCGTTCTTACGTGCATGAAGTAATTCGTCACGAGAAGCGATTTTACAATCGCAATTGCCAGCGCGGTTACCACGGTCAGCCCCGCGAGATTGAATCCCGCAAGCGCTACCGTTATTGTCGTAAGCCCTACAAGCCCCGCCCAGACGAGTATGTACAATCCGTATCCCGGATGCTGCTGTGTATGTGTGTTTTCGCTCATTGTATTTTCATTAATGAATTAAGTAGAACAGCGGAAATAAAAATATCCAGATTATATCCACGAGGTGCCAGTATAATCCCGCGTTTTCAAGCCTCTGAAAATTGTCAAATGTCTGCTTGCCTTTCAGTATGAATACAACCATGAACCCGATGAATACAAGCCCGACAATTACGTGAAGAGCATGAAGCCCCGTCATTACGTAATACAGCCCGTAAAAAATAACCTCACCGTCCGATAGGTTCGCCATCTCGGGTCCCTTCGGATATATTCCGTGTCCGATTTTCGCGCTCCATTCAAAATACTTGTTTACAAGGAACGCGCCGCCCGCCACAATCGTAAATAAAAGCAAATAAACGCTGAAACGCGTCTGTTTCCTCTGCAGTGCCGCTATCGACAACGCTACGGTCAGACTGCTCGTTAACAGCAGTATCGTGTTCACGGAACCGATGAGCGTGTCAAGATGCATCGCCGCAACCTTGAAGTTATCAGCGTACATGTACCTGTATGACGCGTATAGTATGAACATTCCGCCGAACAGAAGCAGTTCGGTAAGAAGAAAGAGCCACATCCCCATCTTGGAGCCGAGGTCGTCCCGATGGGCGTGTCCGTGATTTATTGTCGCTTCATTATTCATGTCAATGACTTTTCCCGGGTTTAATTAAATTGTCTCTGTAATATGGTCCGTGCTCGACCACGGGTATTTCTTCGAAATTCTCCAGCGTCGGAGGCGTGTCAACCTGCCACTCGAGAGTAGTGCCGCCCCACGGATTCTTTTCCGTAAGCCTCTCCTTCTTAAGAAGAGCGCGAACGAGATTTATTATCAGTATTAAGATTCCCGCGATTAATATCCAGGAACCGACTGTTGAAATTATGTGGTATATTTTATATTCGGGCAAATAATCGTAATACCTTCTCGGCATCCCGAGATATCCCATTATGAACATCGGGAAATAAAGAGTGTTGAATCCGACAACGAATAGAAGCAGTCCGAATTTTGCCGTCCCTTCGTTGTACATCTTTCCGAACATCTTCGGAAACCAGTAATGAAGACCGCCGAAAAATAGTAGTCCCATTCCGCCGAACATCACGTAATGAAAGTGCGCTACGACGAAATATGTGTCAGTCAGGTGAATGTCCGTGTTCAATGAACCGAGCACGAGCCCCGTAAGACCGCCGATTGAAAACACTATTATGAACGCGACAACGAACAGAAACGGAGCGCGCGTTTCTATCGAACCCTTGTACATCGTCGCTACCCAGTTGAATACTTTAACTCCGCTCGGTATCGCGACTATAAAAGTAAGAAACGAGAATATCGCGCGCGATGTATCGCTGATTCCCGTCGAGAACATGTGATGACCCCATACAAGATACCCTATGAACGCGATAGCCAGCGATGACATCGCTATCGGTCCGTAACCGAATATGTCCTTCTTTGAAAACGTCGGAATGATTTCCGATACAAGTCCCATCGCGGGAAGAACCATTATGTAAACTGCGGGATGAGAATAAATCCAGAACAGATGCTGGTAAAGCAAAGGATCGCCTCCGAGCGCGGGGTCGAATATCCCGATTCCGAAAAGCCTCTCCGCCATTATGAGCACGAGCGTTATTCCAAGTATCGGCGTCGCCAGCAATTGTATCCACGAAGTCGAATAAAGCCCCCATACGAAAAGCGGCATCTTAAACCATGACATACCGGGACACCGCATCCTGTGTATCGTAACGATGAAATTCAGGCCTGTCAGGATTGAAGAAAATCCTATAACAAATGCCGCGAAAACCGCAAGCGTAACGTTCGACTGCGTTCTTAAACTGTAAGGCACGTAAAACGTCCAGCCCGTATCGATTGGACCGCCGCCCACGAACAATGATAAAATAACCAGTAACGCCCCGAATATGTAAAAATACCAGGAGAGAAGATTTAGACGCGGAAAAGCGACGTCCTTCGCCCCGAGCATTATCGGAAGAAAAAAGTTTCCGAATACTACGGGTATTCCGGGTATTATAAATAAGAATATCATTATCACCCCGTGAAGCGTGAAGAGCGCGTTGTATGTCTGCGGATTTACAATCGTCTTGCCCGTCGAGAGCATCTCAAGCCTCATAAGAAACCCGATTGTCATCGCGACGAGAAAGAACACTATCAGCGATACAAGATACAGTATCGCTATTCTTTTGTGGTCCGTCGACAACAGCCAGCCGAGCAGCCCTTTGTGCTTTCCCTTGTATTCAAGGTATGAAACGTAATCCATTTAATATATTAATTTTTCTTTTTTCTGATTATGAGCACGGTTACGAATACTCCCAATAATATTAGTATACCGCCGCCCGCCACGCGAGTGACGTCAAGCACGTACTTTTTTCCCTCGGGGTCGTAACTGTAGCAAAGACTAACTACTTTTGATATCGTCGTCCCGACCTTTCCTTCGGACGCTTCCATTATCCCGAGTTTCAAATCAAGCGGGAGGAAACTCGTTCCATAAAGATATCTCGTGATTTTTCCTTCGGGCGAGAGCAGCGTCAGGACTCCGGAATGAACGTATTCGTTGTCTTTCTTGAAATACCTGAAACCGACCGCGTCCGTAAGTTTCGCTATAGTCGCGCTGTCGGCGGTCAGAAACCGCCAATCCCCGTCCAGTAGTTTTCTGCGCTTCAGAAGTTCGAAGTAATTCTTTTTCTTTTCCGCGGCGGTTGTGTACGTCTCTGTCGGGTCGAAACTAACCGTTATTAATTCGTAATCCTTTCCGGGAATAAGGTCCGTCAGGTCAACGGTCTTTGCAAGACCCGTTAACAAAGGACTGCATATCCCGGGACACCTGTAGTAAACAAGCGACAGCACGATGGGCTTGCCCGCCGTTAATTCGCTGAGAGTTACAGACTTGCCTGTCTCGTCTGTCAGAGTTATGTTTAGCGGAACTATCTGCCCGTATTTCTCGTCCACGCCTACGGGCGATATCTTGTCTTCAGACCTTGCGTTGCCGGCAAGGGCTAAAGCGGCTAATAATATTAAAAATATTCTTTTCACTTTGGTTGATGTTAAAACATTCCTTTTAAGTACTGGAATAAAATGCTCCATTCTTCGGTTGTGACGGATGATAACTGACTCCCGAATCCTTTCGATGCCGGATTCAAAGACACAAATTTAACAAAGGCGGATTCATTTTCATTCCACTTCGTGTAAGACGCCAGCGCGTTGACCGACCTCCTAATGTCAACGCTTATTCTTCTGAATATTTCCGCGCCTCTTGAATTCCTGTCGTTCTTTATGGAATTTATTATGCCCTCCGTTTTCGCGTCCTGCTGTTTTTTTTCATCAAGCATAAGTTCTGTTGCAGTCTTCACGGGTATCTGCGATGGGAGTTTCATTCCTTTCGAAAGGCTGTAAACGTTATCCACATCACCGATTTCTTTTTTCTCTATCGCGGGAAAATCATTCCTGAAAGTTCTTATGTATAAAATCAGATTTATTCTTTCTTCGGGAAGCAGGCTGCTGTATGACGCCATTCCCCTGCTCGTGATTCCTTCCTGCAAAGTCTTGTACATTTTCGAAAACTCCTGTCCGTTCGTCCATCCCTTCGCGTCGTGGAAATTCCTCGGCGGCGGATTCATGGTCTTGCCCGCCGGTCCGTCGCCCTTGCCGTCGCTTCCGTGGCAACTCGAGCAGTTTGTTTCGTAAAGTTTCTTACCCGCTTCGGTTTTCTCTGCGGAAACAACTACAGCTGAAACAAGGTCGAGCGGAGGAGTGACGCTCCCCTTAATTACAGGCAAATCGGCAACAGGCTTGCTCGTATCGCCCGTCAATGATGGCGGTACAAGACTGTTCTTTGAGAACGTCTCAAGATTTCCCAGATACAGGTAGCCCGCAATCACTATTATTATAAGAATTCCAACATAAAACAAACCGAAAAATCCGAGAGCGATTTTCTTCTTATCGATTACTTCAAGATTTATGTTGTCGTTTTGACCTATCATATAAAAAATGATTTAAAATTATAAATGAAAATCCAGTCCGCGCTGAAGTTTTGGGTCGCCAACAGCCACAAGATTGTGCTTTTTCGTCTGATAATAAAATGCAAGTATCACGACTCCGACTACAAACAGCGGAAAACCGAGTTCGTAAAAACTGAATACCACCGTCTTGCTGAAAGTCGGCATTATCAGCCAGTATAAATCAAAGAAATGCGCTATCAGTATGAATATCGAAATCTGCTTGAGCCTTTTCGGGTTCGACTTCGACGGCTGCGATAAAAGTCCCGCATACGGGATAACGAATCTAACAAAAATCAAAAGTATGGAAATGTATTTCCAGCCGCCTTCCCACCTCATCACGAACCATATTGACTCTTCGGGAATGTTCGCGTACCAGATTAGAAGGAACTGGCTGAAAGCGATGTAAGCCCAGAAGTTCGTTATCGCGAACATCAACGCGCCGAGAGAATAATAATGGTCCTTGTTTACTCCGGGAATAAGATATCCGGCTTCGTTGAGAGAAACTGACGCGTATGTTGTCGCCGCGAGTCCCGCTAACAGCGTCGCCGATATGTAATATACTCCGAATATAGTCGAATACCAGTGCGGCTCCAGACTCATTATCCAGTCTATTGAGAGAAGAGTGAGACCTATTCCCGCCACGGGCATGAACGCAGCCGATAATTTGACGTTCGTTCTTGTAAGTCCCTGCTCTTTTGATTCGTCCTGCTTTCTCGAGTTGCGCGTGAACAGCGCATAGAACACGTAAAGCACCAGAATTACCCCAATAGTTCTTCCTATGAAAAATGGAATGTTAAGGTACGGCGATTTGCCCGATAGAAGTTTGTCCGCGGAAACAACTTCGGGATGCGTCCAGTGAAAAAGCATTCCGAGCATCAGGAACAACGGTATCGCGAACACGAGAACAAGCGGAAGCGATGACGCGATGAACTCGCTTACCCTCCTGAACGGCACGCTCCACACAGCTCCGGATATGTATTCGAGCGCTACCAGAGCCAGCGCGCCAATCGCTATGCTCGCGAAGAACGTTAGCCCTATTATGTTGTTGAACGCCTCGCGCCTCGGGTCAAGTATGTACGATACCGCTATCAGCAGCAGACCTATTCCCGCGAACAGGAATCCTGTATTCTTAACTTTATCGGGTAATTCCTTTTTTTGATATTCCATTATAAACCTTCGTTATTTTTTCGTTTCTAAATCTGTGTCTTTCGCGTTTAGCGAGCGCTGAAGAACCCTGATATAATGAATTATCGCCCACCTGTCATCGCGCGTAATCTGCTTGTCGTACGACGGCATTACGTTCTGACCGTTCGTTATAACGTGATATATGTTGCCGTCCGGCCAGTTCCTCACCTTGTCGCTGTGAAGCGTCGGCGGATTCGGAAATTGTCCGTTAAGGCGGCTGTCGCCCTTGCCGAAATATCCGTGGCAGGGACTGCAGTAAGTATTGTATCTCATTTTTCCCCTGTCTATAACTTCTTTCGAAAACGGAAGGGGATTCGAAAGATTCCTGACAACCGAATCAGGCTGACCCTTGAATTCGTATGGCGTGAATCCTCTCGCCACGGTCCCTTCGACGGGATTCCTCATTCCGAAACCGTCGGTGAACATCGCGTTCTGCGACTGCGAAGACAATCTGTCCTGCTCCGCCATCCACGTGAAAGGAGGCATGTATAACAGTTTGTTCAGTGTGAAATATGTCACCCCCGCCGTGACCATCGCTATTACAACGAGCAGTCCTATGAACTTCGGGTCGAATACCCTTATGGGTTTCCTTTCGGGCTCGTAAAATATTTCTATATCCTTCGCTCCGGTGCGGGAAAGAAAATCCCTGACCTTGCTTTCGTCGAAAAGCGGGTCTATCGCAACTACGTTTAATCCGAACCTGTCAGAAGAAACGTGCTTCATGTAATTCGTGTCGTGAAGCGGATGTGCGTTGTTCGGAAACTTAAAAAACAATGCTATCATTACCGCTACAGTTCCTACCGCCGCCGAAAGAACTGTTACCTCGAACGTGACGGGCACGAATGCGGGCCACGAAAAGAACGGCTTGCCTCCGATTATAAGAGGATAATCAACAACAGAAACCCAGTACATGAACATGAACGCGAACGCCGCGCCCGAAAGCCCTATGAACAGTGTTACAAGCCCGATTAAAGAAGGCTTTAGTTTCATCGCGCTTTCCATTCCGTGTACGGGATACGGAGTGTTGACGTCGAACTTTGTGTAACCTTCCTTTACAGCCTCTTCGGCTGCGTGCGTTATGCTGTCGGGCGTATCGAAAAGCCCGCCTATGGAATATATTTTTTTATTCATGATGTCCGCCTCCTCTGTGTGACGGCTGTGCTCCGTCAACAACCGCCTTTATCTCGGATATCGATACCGAAGGCATCGTCTTTACGAATATCAGCACGTTCGTGAAAAATAATCCGAAAGAAAACATCAGTATTCCCAAATCGTATATCGTCGGCGTGTACATCCCCCAACTCGAGGGTAGAAAGTCCCTCGACAGGGATGTAACTATTATTACAAACCTTTCGAACCACATTCCTATGTTCACTATGATTCCGATTACGAACATCGGAACTATAGTCGTTCTGATTTTTTTCGACCAGAATAACTGCGGCAGTATAACGTTGCAGGAAACCATTATCCAGTACGCCCACGCGTAAGGACCGAAAGCGCGGTTTATAAACGTGAACGTCTCAAACTGGTTCCCGCTGTACCAGGCAATGAAAAACTCCATTGCGTATGCGTATCCGACCATCGTGCCGACCAGTATTATTATCTGGTTCATTCGCTCAAGATGCTTTATCGTGATTATGTGCTTCATGTTGAACGCCTGCCGTACAAATATCAATACGTTCTGAACCATCGCGAAGCCCGAGAACACCGCTCCCGCTACAAAGTAGGGCGGGAAAATCGTCGTGTGCCATCCGGGTATTACGGATACCGCGAAGTCGAAACTCACAATCGTGTGAACCGAAAGAACGAGCGGCGTCGCGAATCCCGCGAGTATCATGTATGTCTTCTCGTAATGCTGCCAGTGTCTCGTGGAATGCCTCCAGCCAAGACTGAATATCGTGTATATTGTCTTCTTTAGTTTGCTTTCCGTCCTGTCCCTTAATGTAGCGAAGTCCGGTATTAATCCGATGTACCAGAAAACAAGCGATACGGTGAAATATGTCGACACAGCGAACACGTCCCATAAAAGCGGCGATGTGAAATTTACCCAGATGTGATTCGCGTTCGGGTATGGAAATAGATATCCGTCAAGCCAGGCGCGACCGGTGTGTATCGCGGGGAATATGCCTGCGCACATTACCGCGAATATTGTCATCGCTTCGGCAAATCTCGCTATTCCCGTTCTCCATCTCTGCCTCAACAGGAATAGGATTGCTGATATCAGCGTTCCCGCGTGCCCGATACCAACCCAGAAAACGAAATTGACTATGTCAAATCCCCAACTTACAGGCTGGTTGTTCCCCCAGACTCCGATACCCTTGTAAAAAGTCCAGACAAGCGCGCCCCCGCCGACAAGAAGCATCAGCGAGGTGATTGTAATCAGTATCTTCCAGACTTTCCCGGGTTTCGTGTCGAGTGGTTTTGACACCACGTCGTCTATCGCTTTCGCCGGCGGCTGGCCGTCAACGACCGGTAACTCTTGTGTGTAATCAAATGTTCTCACTACGATTTCTTCTCCGGTTTTATATTTCTTAGTTTTGCTATGTATGTAACGTTCGGTCTCACGTTGATTTCTTCGAGAACGTGGTAACCGAGTTCGTGATTTCTGTGCTTCGCGATTTCCGAATCCTTCTTCGTTAGGTCTCCGAAAACTATCGCGTTTGTCGGACAGGCTTCCTGACATGCCGTTTTCACCCTGTCTCCGTCGAGCGCGCGCCCTTCCTGTGTCGCGTGCTGTCTCTCGTCCATAATTCTCTGAACGCAAAACGTGCATTTCTCCATTACGCCCCTTGAACGTACCGTTACTTCCGGATTGTGAAGAAGGCTCAATGACTGCTGCTCGTAATATCCGTCCGCGAGATTGTTTCTGAAATTGAAATAATTGAACCTGCGGACCTTGTAAGGACAGTTGTTCGAGCAGTATCTCGTTCCTACGCACCTGTTGTAAGCCATCTGGTTCAGACCGTCGGGACTGTGATTCGTCGCCGCCACGGGGCATACGTTCTCGCACGGCGCGTTGTCGCAATGCTGGCAGAGCATCGGCTGAAAACTTACTTTCGGGTCGTCCGATTTGCCCCCGTAATACCTGTCTATCCTCAGCCACATCATGTTGCGGTGCTTGCCTACCTGTTCCTTGCCTACAACGGGAATGTTGTTCTCAACGTTGCAAGCCGCAACGCAGTAATTGCAGCCCGTGCATTTGTTTAGGTCAATCGACATCGCCCATTTTGTCGTCGTGAACTCGTACGACGGCACAATGTTGAATAAATGCGTTTCGCCTTTTTCTTCTTTCAGGAATTTCGGGTTCTCAACGTATTCTTCGTAAACGCCCTCCATTATAATTTCCCGCTTCAGGTGTATGTCGTTGTATCTTTCGTGGTCTATAGGATATTGCTCCTGTGTGGATATGATTTCATACGTCCCTCCTGCTTTGTTTATCGTGCAGTCCTGATACAGCCAATCGGATACCGCAGGATTCTTCCGCATCAGTTCTATTGAATTGAAACCTACGTTGTTTCCGATGACTCCCGCTCCCGTCCTGCCGTAGCCGAGGTCGATTGAAACGACTTCGTCTGCCATTCCGGGCTGAACAAATACCGCTGCCTTAAGCGTCCTGCCTCCTGCGGATATTTCAATGAGGTCATTGGTCTTTACTCCGAGTTTTTCCGATGCCGCGGGCGATATCGAGGCATAGTTGTCCCAGACAACTTTTGTTATCGGGTTGGGCAATTCCTGAAGCCAGCCGTTGTTGGCGAATCTTCCGTCTCCGATGAAATTGCTTCTTGTGAGAGTCAGCGTCATCCCTGTCGCCGCTTTCATTGCGGGCGCGGGATTAAACTCCTCGTTCTTAAATGCAAACGCATTGTCCGCCTTTTCGGTGAAAGTTACTACTCCGTCGTGAAGTGAGTAGTTCCAAAAAGTTTTGAAATCGGTCTTCGCGCCGAAAGATGTGTAAACCGTCTTCTCCCAGTTTGCCCGTATGTAATTCATGTAATCGTTTTCCGTGTATTTCTCGGGACTGTCCGAAATCCAGTTCAGAAGCACGGCTTCCTTTTGACGTGTCTTGTAAAGCGGCGCTATCATCGGCTGCTGAAGACTGTATATACCGGCTCTCGTCTTAAAATCTCCCCAGCCCTCGAAGTTATGACTGATGCCGAGCGCGTACGCGCTTTCAGATGTTGTCTCGTTCATCTGTTCCGACATTGTTATTACAGTCTCAACTTTCTTCAGCGCTTCGGTGTATTTATAATCTGAAGAAAAATGATATACGGGATTCGTATCGAAATGAATCACGGCTCCTACGGTTCCTGAATTCATCCTGTCGGTAAGCGCCTCAATTTCCTTGCGGGGAGTGAGAGGCATCAACGGCGTTTCAGAATAATCTTTCGAATATAGTCTCGTGTTGCCTAGCAAATCGTTCAGTTTGTTGACGGCGATGTGAGTCGACTCGGGCAGGAACGCACCGGCAAGCACGATTGATTTGCCCTTGTTTTTTATCAGGTCCTCAACAAGACTGTTAACAACTTCCTTTTTTAAATTGTATTTGTTAATGAAATCGTTTATCGGCGATTTGTTTTCACCTGCCGCCGATATAAGAGCGTATACAAATTCTTCTATCGCGTCCGTTCTGAGTTTAATCCTGTAATCCGCGTTCGCCCCCGTTATCGTATAATTGCCCTCAACCGAGTAAAGCCGATTGAATCCTTCTTTTCGGGAAGAACTGTCTCCGCCAATCGTTAACTGCATCGACTCCTGCAATACGTCCTCCTTCATCACGTCACGGCGCTCTGCGAACAATCTCATCGCTTCGACCGGGTTGCCTTCCTTGCCGAGAAAATCCGATTCAAGAGATACTATTATCTTCGCTTCCTTCCAGTCAATAACAGGAAGCCCTTCTTTTCCGAATGACTTTTTGAAAGCGTTTATTTTGTTCGTCTCATTCACGAGTTCGTAAGAATAAAATTTCGACGTCGGATACTTTGCCGTGAAATCTTCAAAAAGTTTTTTCAGCGAGGGGGAGTTTATCGTATGGCTGATTACCGCGATTTCCTTTCCCGAAGCCGACGCTTTCTTAAGCGTATCAATAATCTTAACGTCTATGTCCGCCCAGTTCGATGCCGTGAAATTTCCCGCTCCGGTTTTAACCATCGGCTCTTTTATCCTCGAGGGTTCGTACAGATTCAATATGCCTGCCTGTCCCGTAGCGCAGATTTTCCCCCTGTTAACCGGGTGGTCCGGATTTCCGTCAACCTTTATTGGTCTCCCTTCACGCGTCTTGACTAGTATGCCGCAGGCGTTTGAGCAGGATGTGCAGGTCGAAGCGTAAAAAGAAGGATTGCCTACTGTAACTTCCTCGGGCTTCTTGTTGTATGGAACTATCGCTCCCTTGTCGCGGTAGTCCGAACATGCCGTAGCTGCCAGCGCGGCTGACGAAGCGAGAAGAGTGAGAAATTTTCTTCTGCTCAGCCCTGACATTTCGGGCTCTCCCGAATCAACGGGAAGTTCATCCGCGAATTCCTTTTCCTTCGCCTTCAAAAATTCAGGGTCGCTGTTTAACTCGCTGAATCCCCGCCAGTAGTTTGCGTCCTTTTTATTTCCTTTATCGTCCATTTTTCCTTTCCTCGGTTGCGTTAAACGTTGCTTCTTTTTACTGATGCAGGATTTTCCCTTACATCCGGATTATTCCGCGTTGAAATAAGTTTTTCCGCTCTGCTCGATATAAACCTGAACGGGAATTTTGCGAGAAGAAAAACGCCGAGTCCCGCCATTCCGGCTGCCAGCATAAATTTTTTTCTCTCGATTTTTACTTCGTTTAGTCTCTCGGAAACTTTCATTTTTATTTTGTTATACTTTTTGAATGCGTTTTAACGGTGACAGGCGGCGCAGTATTCAGGCCCCTTCTTCAAGTTCGATTTTATCTCCTCGAAGTTCGATATCCGCGTCTCGGGCTTTCTGTGACAGGTAAGACACGCGCCCATGGTGAACGAATTCGTCTGCCCGACAGTTTCCATCTGCTTGACATCCCCGTGACAATTCGCGCAGTCTATTCCCTTGTTCACGTGCGCGCTGTGATTGAAATAAACAAAATCGGGAACCTTGTGGATTCTCTTCCACTCAAGCGGTTTGTTCTTTTCGTAATGCTCTGTCAGTTTTTGTATGCCAGGCCTGTCTTTCCTCGCCAACGTGTGGCAGTTCATGCAGACGTCCGCCGACGGAATCCCCGCGTTTCTTGACTTGTCCGCCCCCGTGTGACAGTATTTGCAGTCAATCTGCATCGTTCCAGCGTGTAGTTTGTGCGAAAACTTTAACGGCTGCTCTGGCATATAACCGATGCCGTTTCTCTCGGCGTATGTTGTGTAATACGTAACGGCGAATACAGCGATTATCACAAAAAGAATAATCGGCAGCCGTACTTTCAGATTGTAATCAAGTAGATGTTTTTCCATAAAAAAATTTATAC